>NZ_JAKEVK010000273.1:0-5073 GCF_022398435.1 Pseudoalteromonas sp. Isolate6
AGATTTTCTCGCCTCAAAATAGATCACTTAATTAAGCGACTTGGTATAAAAAATAAAAAAGCTCGGAAATTTCCGAGCTTTTTTGTGGGCTAGTAATTTGTTACTTAGTGAGTATTGGAATGTAGCTCTGATATCGCTTGTTGGCTATCGGCCGAGTCTTTACCTTTAAACCATTTGCGGCCAACCCGTTTAACATCTTCAAGTGCCACATATTGACAAGGGATAAGTACTAGGGTTATCACTGTGGCAAATAACACGCCAAACGCAAGTGATACAGCCATTGGAATGACTATTTTAGCTTGTAGGCTAGTTTCCATTATGATCGGTACAAGCCCGATAAAAGTAGTCAATGATGTGAGCAAGATTGCTCTAAAGCGTTTACAACCGGCCTCGACGGCCGCGGCTTTTAAATCGATGCCTTGTTCGCGTGCTTTATTTACAAAATCAACCATAACCAAAGAGTCGTTTACTACAACCCCTGCCACGGCAATAATTCCGAAGAAAGACAGGCTACTCATTGTCATACCCAACACCATGTGACCAAACACTGCGCCAACTACACCAAATGGGATCACAGACATGATAATCAGCGGTTGTGAATAAGAACGTAATGGAATTGCCAGTAGTGCGAAGATAATCATTAATGACAGGGCAAAGTCACGAATTTGCTCAGCAACACTGTCCATTTCTTCTTGTACGCGACCCGCCACTGCACTTTGAACGCCAGGGTAGTTCTTTAATAGACTAGGAAGATATTCGTCACGAACCTGTTTTGCTATCTCAAATGGTTGTGCGATTTCTGTATCAACTGATGCCCAAACATTAATCGTGCGTTTGGCGTTTTCGCGTCGAATTCGGTTAACACCGTCTACCAATTTCACATCAGCCACTTCTACCAACGGCACTTCTGCACCTTGAGGTGTTAGAATACGCACATCCTGAATATCACTAATGGCATCACGGTGTTCTTTAGGGTAACGGATCATCACTTTGATCTCTTCTCCATCACGTAAAATGCGCTGTGCTTCAAGGCCGTAATAGCTAAAATTTACTTGAGATGCGACATCCGCCAACGTAAGCCCAAGGCTGTACGCCAAAGGTTTCAGCTCAAGTTGTACTTCATCGGTTGCTGATTGCATAGAGTCGTTGATATCACCAACGCCTTCGATAGTTGCTAACTTGTCTTTTAGTTTCTGTGCGACTTCACGAAGTTCTTCTTTGTGTTTACCTTCTAACCTAAAGCTAATGTCTCCGTCATCACGGCCACCATTCATAATGCTATCTTGAATGTTTAGCGATTTAACACCTGGCAGTGCAGGCATTGCATCACGCCAGCGGGCGCTGAGTGCAAAGGTATCGATTGGACGCGCATCTGGCTCAACCAAGATCACCATAATATTTGCGCTTGTGCGGCCGTTCATGTTTACCATGTAATCACGGATCATTTTTTTGCCGTACTCAGTCTCAACTTCTTTGTCGACACTCAGTACCATTTGCTCGATTTTTTGAATTGACTCAAGTGTCGCATTTTCTGACGAGGATAAGTTCATATCGATCGAGATACGTGGAAAATCATGGGGAATTTTTGGGTTAGCAACAAACTTCACTAAGCCACCAGCAAACATCCCCGCGCTGACAATTAAAATGGTTAAAAAGCCAACGATAACGGTATAACGGTAGTGAATACAGCGTACAATGAATGGGCGGTAGGTGTTTTCAATGAAAGATTGAAGGCCGCTATCCATTTTTTCTCTGAGGCGGTGGAACGGATTTTTAGGGTTGCTTGGTTTGTCTTTCATCGCTGCTAAATGCGCAGGTAAAACCAGCTTAGACTCAACCAAAGAGAATAATAGGCACAGAATTATTACGCCACCAATAGCTTTAGAAAATGCTGCCGTTGGGCCGGTTGCTAATGTTTGCGGTAAGAAAGCTGCAACCGTAGTAAGCACACCAAAAGTAGCTGGGATAGCAACACGCTTTACGCCACGGACGACATTATCGAGGCTATGGCCATGTTTTTCTATTTCGGCATGGGCAGATTCACCGACGACTATCGCGTCATCAACGACAATTCCCAATACTAAAATAAAGGCAAAGAGTGAGGCTAAGTTAATCGTTACGTCTAAATAGCCCATTGGCATCATTAAAAATGCACCTAAGAAGCTAACTGGCAACCCCATCATTACCCAAAATGCTAAACGCACACGTAAAAATAGAGCAAGCATTAGCATAACTAATACCCCACCTAACGCCATATTTTCTAACATCATGTTAAGGCGGCCATTAAGGTAATAGGTCAAGTCAATAAAAGGTTCAAGTTCTACGCCTTGTGGCAGTGAGCCTTTCTTGGCCTCAAGATAGTTCTTAATGATATCTGCAACTTTGGTGATGTCTTGGTCTTTTGACGCGCTAACTTCATACACCAGTGAGTTCTTGCCATTGTATTTAGAGTATTGAAGTCCTTCCTCAAAGCCATCGTTAATGATAGCGACGTCGCCTAAGTTAACCTGTGCGCCATCTGGTAGTGTTAATAAGGGGAGCTTTCTAAACTCGTCACCGCGATAGGCTTGGTTTTCAACTCGCATTGAAATATAGCCATTTTCGGAGCGAATTTGACCTGCGGACATGTTCGCTGAGAAGCTCTTTACTGCATCCGAAATCGCTCTAAAACTTAGGCCGTATTCGCGCATCTTATCAGGGCTTATCTCAATAGAGATTTCGTAGTTCAGACCACCATCAAAACGTACAAGGTTAACGCCAGGTAACGACAGCATTTCTTCATGAATGCGATTACCCAGTTCTTTAAGATCATGGGGACTTAAATCGCCATTGAGTGATAGCCACATTACTTCTTGGGTTGCCTTGTCGTGACGCACGATAGGGCGCTCCATGCCAGATGGGAAAGTTGAGACGGAATCCACCTGCATCTTGACTTCGTCGAGCACTTCTTTGGTGTTGTACTGCTCATCTACTTCTATCCAAGTTTGTGAATAACCACGATTAGAGTAGGTGATCAGGCGTTTGATCCCTTCGAGACCTTCCATGGATTCCTCGATCTTAATCGTGATCCCTTCCTCGACCTCTTGAGGTGCCGCACCCGGATACACGGCTTGAACACTTATCCAGTTACTATCGTATTGTGGAAACATTTGCTTGCGGATCGAAAACGCAGTAAGCAAGCCACCCACAATAATAAATATCATCAATAAATTTGCTGCAACTGGGTTACGCGCAAACCAAGCAATTAAGCCTTTTTCTGTGCTTTGACTATGCATAAGCCTTACTCCTCTTTGAGCGCCAGTTGTGTGTTAGCGCTTTGCGAAGGAGTATCGTCTGTACGAAGTTGCATCCCTTCAGAAGGATAGTCCAGTGCTGAAGTAATAATCAGTTGGCCTGACTCAACGCCGTTATCAACGACGACCATACCATTGTATTCTCTAATAATATTGACCTTTTTGTAGCTCAGCTTATTATCGTCATCCAATGTTGCAACGCGACCTTCTTTTACTAAGTGATGAGGAAGCATAGTGGCATTTTGCACTAATAAACCTTGAATATCGGCGTTGATATAAGCGCCAAAACGTAATGGTTTTACACTGTTGTGATAAGGCTGTTCGACTTGTGCAACGAGGTAGGTCATGCGGCTTTTGTTATCGATAACACCTTCACTGCGGACGATTTTGCCTTTCCAACTCATCGGTTGACCAGCGACTTCAGCGGTGATCACGACATCGGTACCAACACCTTGTTGCGGTAAATATTTCAATTCATTATCGGCAACAGGGAGGCGCACTTCTGCAACAGATGTCGCATTGAGTTTACCAAAGCCATTACCAGGGTTGACTACACTACCAAGACTTACGGTGCGAGATTCTATAATCGCATCGTAGGGCGCTTTGATGTAAGTACGCTCTAAATTTCGATTCGCTCTTTTTACCGCGGCCTGCGCCGCTTTAAAGTTTGCCAACTTTTCAGCAAGCTGTGGCTTTCTTAAATAGAGCTCGGAGGGTATTTTTTCGTTAGCGTTTGCTTTAATTCTTTGCCATTCCGCTTTTGCTACTTGCACCTGAGCTTGTTCTATTTCAAGCGCTGAGCTTGCTTGTGCTAAAGCCGCTTCAGCTTCAATCAGCGACGCCTCATAGTCATTTGGGTCGATGCGAGCAAGCACGTCGCCTTCTTTGACAAAGCCACCTTTGACGAACTTGTCAGACAATGAAATGACTTGACCACTTACTTGAGCAACAAGCTCAGTACTGTATTTTGGCATCACGATACCGTATGACGATACGTTAAGCCTTACAGGGTCAATATGAATAGGTTGAACCTGTACGAGAGGATGTACTATTTCTTCTTTCTTCTCTTCTGGAGGTTGTTTCATTGCAGACATGGCAACAGCCGCTGCAATTCCCACCGCAAGAACGGCAATTGGTAGAATTATTTGTTTTTTACTAGCCACGTTAAAATCCTTCCTGTTGAATGATTTTTAATGACCCAGATTAACGGCTCTAGATCATCGATAAGCTTAAGAATACGCGAATAGTTATGTCGAGATGTTTAAATCCTACAGGAATATGTAACAAAGCTTTGCGTACCTAAATTAATCGTTACATTCTTAAAAGAGATTGATGCTTTTACGTGTAGTCGATTTTTCGATAAAATGCACCACTTATTGTCAAAATTGCGAGAAACAGAATGGATTGTAGGCTTGGTTGTGGCGCTTGTTGTATAGCACCAAGTATTTCAACACCCATTCCCGGTATGCCAAATGGTAAACCTGCGGGGGAGCGGTGTATTCAACTAGATGAAAATAATCTGTGTAAACTGTTTAATCAGCCAGAGCGTCCACAGGTGTGTTTGCAATTTAAGGCCATGGAAGATGTGTGCGGTGACAGCAATGAAGCAGCGATGCAGATCATCACAGAACTCGAAATGTTGACCTAACTAGCCTCTGGTTAACTGATAAAAAAACGCCCAGAAACTTACCTGCTAAGTTCTGGGCCTAGGGAAAGGCTCAAGATTGAGCCGTGCGCTAACTAAAAACACCTTCTAAGACTGTAGGGAGAAGTAGAAAGT
>NZ_JAKEVK010000274.1:0-5014 GCF_022398435.1 Pseudoalteromonas sp. Isolate6
GGCATACACAGATAATGGCTTCATTTTAATATTCCTTTTATCTTAATTTTTATCACAAAGAGCGAATAAACTTGCTGTAGAAACGTTTCGAAACGCCTTTAACGTCCATGTTACACCATACAACACCCAACGCTAGCACTTGAACATGTAAAAACGCCTCAGAGGGCTTCTGAGGCGTTTTTTAGTTTTCGGTAAAATAGTTGCTGAGAGTGTCCAAAATATTGGTTTCTTCATTGAGGCTTATTCCTAAATACTCACGCTGTGGAATGGCCGCTGGGCCAGGAGCCATTTCTGGCAATCCTCCAAGATTTTGTATGGCGGCATACGGTTTGTTACTACTAATCTGTGCCCAAAACGCGCCGCTGTCTGCGGCAATGCTTGATGCTAGTCCTCCAGCACTTACCTGTAGCATTTGCCCGCCAACACGTTTGGGGGTTTTTTTTAGGTAGTTTTCACTAAGCGCTGGCCATGCGATGCCTGTTACAGGGCTGCGCTCTTCTGCAAAGGCGTCCTCTGTTGCGCCTTCCATAATGGCGGCTATCTCGTTCATTGGTTCACTAAGGTCGTTAAATCTGGCTGCAATCTCGTTGAGTACTTTGGTTGCATCTCCGCTTGTGAGTATTTCAATTCTAGTGGTCATATTGTAATCACTTGGTTGTTGGGTAATAATTGTTTGTGGCGGTGGTGTACCCCGATAGGTAAGGGGCTGTCTGACAGTGATGTGAGTTCGATTCTCACCCTACCGCCATACCTCATATAACCCACCGCTAATAGCTGCATCAATGGTGTGCGTTTTAACCTTTAGTGCATTAATTAATGTGTCTAACTCAATTCCTTTACCTTGATAGCGCACCACAACCTTAATTGACTCTTCACCCTCACGCTTTACATAAAGCAGCTCGTTGCGTTCACGTTCCCACAGTACTTGAACTTTTGGGTCATTTATCAAAGTGCTTAACTCTGTATAGGCCTTTAGCGCTAAAGCTGTACCGTTTGCTTGGTGTTTCTCGCTGTGCGCATGGGCCAGCGCACGCTCAGATAAAATCAAAGTACGAGCCGCATCAATGCCCTTATCTTTAAGCTTTTGGCTAATGTCATCATTGAGGAATGACACCACCGTTTTATGTTGCGGTCGCGGGCCATTAGCCTTTAAGCCCGCCTTATCGCCTGCAAGTTTTGCGGCTTGAAAGCGTTCTATACGCTCAATGCTTTTACGCGTCCACAGCTCAAATGCTTTAGCCCGTTCATCACTATTATTTAATGCTTGGATGGTCTCAGCGCGTAGCTGTGTGCTTTCCACTTTGCCGAGCTTTTGTGCCACGGCCACATCAGTGCCAAAGGCTGATTGACCAGGCGAATAGGCCCAGCCCACATCTGGAGTCATTACATCGCCACTGGGTAACTTAACTCGTGCATGCTCCGTGGTTTTAACTTCGCCGGATTCGCGGCTCACAATCTCTGCGTCAAATTGCTGTACGTAGCCGCTGCCATCCTCTACGGTTAAGCCACGCGCTTTTACTTGCTCTGCCGTGAGCGCACGAACGCGACAGCGGCAACCCCAGCCATTGGGCGGGAATATGGTTTGCCAAATGGGGTCGTCAAACCTAAACACCTTGCCATGCAGCAGCCTATGTTCAGGCCGTGTCTGTGCATCATCAATAGCAACATACTGCCAATACGGATGCGTTTTACTGCGAGCCAACATGCGGCGATAGCGGCCACTCATATAGGCGGTTTGTAGATTGGTGCGGTAAATATTGTTTAAGCGATAGGGGCTACCCAGCTGGATTGCATCGCCTTGCTCATTCTTGGTTTTGCCCCACCAACCCAATCGCTGAAGCTCAGGCGTTAGCTGCTCTCTAAATTGTTTTGCCGTTAAGCCTTCAGCAAGCGCCGTATCGGTGTATTTGCGTATGGCCTCTAGTACTTCCATGCTCTGAACTCGCGCCACGGTAAACGCCTTGGCGTGCGCCGTAGTCAGCACATCGTGCCACTCATCGCTTATCGCATAACCTTTAGATTTAAAGTAAGCCACCGCATCCGTAGGCGGTTTATTGAAAGCAATACTGAGATCAATCATTGATCATGCCCCAAATCTCACTCACAAAAATCAGCTTGGTGAGCATTTCGGTCAGTTGGGCTTGGTCGATAGTGGGATAAAGTTCGGCAAGCTCAATAGCGGCTAACTCTTCGCTTTGGTTAAGTTTGTCTAGCAGCGGTTGCAGCGTTGCTTTGTACTCTTCGTGCATATCGCCACTGGTGATTGCATCAATGGCAGTATCTAGCTCTGTTTGCGTGCTGCGTGTTTGGTATTCCGCATTAAGTGCGGCTACCGCTGTATTGAGTGTGGCAGTACTAGACGGTTTGCCAAGTACTGGCTCGTTGTTGGTAGGGATTGGGATTTGCAGCTTTTCGTTAGCCCAATGTACGGGAATTTGCACACCTGTCTCAACGAGCAACTTTAGTGCAGGTGCTAGCCTTGCAATATCCTCAGACTCTGTTTTATCAAACTCAAAATGTGGCAACCGACGATTGCCCTGGTAGGATTTTCCATTTAGGGCGTACATGGGATAAATCAAATCACGCGTAATGGTCTGCTCCAGCTGTTTTAAATCACTTAGTGTGATGTCTTGCATCACTTCTAAATGCACGTTACCAAGTGCATTAGTGCTGGTTTTGCCGTCTGCCTGGGTGGTAAGTGTTGCACCGATGATAGCTTTTGATTGTGTTAGCTCGCACCATCGGATCATGCTTTCAAACGGATCTGCTTGGCCGTTAGCTGCACTTTGAAAATCAATTTCCATTCCACGCGGTATGATCCCGCCAGCGTTATGGCCAATTGCCATCACTGCACGCAGGAGGGTGGCTTTCTCAGCTTCGGTTGCACCGCTTGGGTACTTACCAACGCGTACAGGCAAACCGTAGATCTCTAAAAATTCGGCCAGGTCTCTCACGCTAAAGTTTTTAAACAAAAATGGCCAACTGAGTACTGACACTAGCCCTGTACGGTGAACATAACCGCTTTTACTCTTATGAGTATGTAAAGCCCAGCCAAAAGGATTCAACGCTTCGCCTTCGGCAGTATTATCGTTTAGTACGATGCGATCAAAGTCGTTGGGGTGGGTTTTAAATATGTTTTGGTCACGGTGAGTGCAACCTGTGATCATTTGCTGTTTATCTAAATATTCCCAATGTAGCTCGTTGGCGCTAAAACCTTTTAATATGGCATCAGTCGCATCAAACAAAAAGTCATTAAACCAAGTAGCATCTTCAAGCCACTCGTTAAGCATATCGGTATCACGTTTTTCGGCACTACTCGGATTACGAGGTGGTTTAACTTCCCAATCGTAACCAAGCACAGCGCGGCGGCGTTTACCCAGTTCGCAGCTTATGTGGCCGTCTTTGTCCTCGATGTCTTTGGCCAAGTCGGCCATCGCAGCCAAATTGCCTTCCTCCGCCTCTTTTAGCAAACTAGCCAGCTTTGCAGGGGTTAGTCCTTGCGTTGGGTGTTCTGCATATTGCCTAAGCAACATGCCCACTTGGGCATTTTCTTCGGTTTGATTGTTATCTAGTTTATTAACTGATAGCGGATCGCCATTAATGTCTACTAGCATAGTTTTACTCGCAAAATAGGTTTGATTGATACCACGTACACATCGAGGCCAAGGGTGTAGCGCTCTGCGGCTTCATAGCTGGGAGCCTCAATATCTATAAAGCCGCCTACGATGGTAAAGGCATATTCGAACTTGATACGCCAGCGCATTACCAGCACCCCGCGCCCTGAAAGCTGCCTAGGTCTTCGTAGTTAAAATCGTTGCTGCCGCTCTTGCTTGGTAGCGGGGTGAACTCAATCGGGCAACCGTCCATCCAGCAAGCTCGGTTAGCCATACATAGACCAACCGCAAAGTCACCGTGGCGCTTGTCTGTTTTTTTACCGTCATGATCTTTAGTTTTGCCCTTATCAATCTTGGGAATACCGTTTACCACTTTGATGTGGCACATATCATCCAACACATTTTGATGACGTGGGATCTCGATATTGTGATCATCTAGTTCACCTTTTAACTTGGGCATCCACTCGGCATACCAGTTATCACTAAGGTGTACACATTCAACCAATTCAATACCAAACTCTAAGGCTGCTGCTTCGGCAAGATAGCCACCGTTACCCGTGGCATCAAAAGCAGCACCGCGTAGCCGTGGTAGTTGGCGCAATATAAAAAACACCACTTGGCGCTGCACTTCGTAAGGGGCGTTTTTAATTTCAATTACAAAAGGTACGCGCTTGTGTAAGTCAGCACGTATGCGAAGTGGTACTAATGATGTTAAATCTCCCGAGCGTGCAAAATCCTCACCGAAGGCATGTTGTTCGTCAGGGTTGAGCTTATCCAGTAATGGCTGGATCACGTCTTTACAAAACTGTTCTGTTTCTTTGTAGCGCTGTTCAGTCGTCCATGTCATCCACTCATCTGTACAAGTCAAACGATGAATTGGGATCGATTTGTCCCTTACCATTGCCTCTTCAATCACAATGCGCTTGAGGTAGTTACCACCACTGCGCTTTGGTACACAAAAATATTCTTCGTCGGCACTCTCTTTATTGGGTGACTCATCAATCCTAGCCTGTCGCCACTCGGCTTCGGCTTCAGGCGACCATTCCCAACCCTTAACAAAGCATATGCGTTTGTATAGCCCATCGTTTAACGCATCATCTAGGGTGATCCGGTGGACCGAATAAGGCTTTTTACCTTCCCGGGCATCTTTAATGTACTCATTAAAGAGGTTATCTACACCGTTATGAGTAGAGATGATCCGCACGCGGCTGCCCCACATACGCAAAGCCATTGCAGCCTGAAGCAGTGCATCTAAAGATTCATGGAACGCGGCTTCATCTATAACCACATCACCTTGTAGCCCACGCAGGTTTGAGGGGCGGCTTGATAACGCTTGAATTTTAAATCCGCTGTTAGGAAAGCGGATCATGTACGTTAGGATCTCTTCTTTCTTTTCGCTG
>NZ_JAKEVK010000275.1:0-4901 GCF_022398435.1 Pseudoalteromonas sp. Isolate6
TTTTTAATCAGCATAGCGTTAAATAACTTTTTATAAAAATCAACATTCCCTCTCAGGATAAAAAACAACCGCTCGAAACCCATCTGTTGTGCTTTATCTAATAATAGGCCATAAACCACTCTGGTAATTGCGACATCTTTACTCGATATACTAAGCTGGCCGACAACTGCATCCTTTTTAGGGTCAAAGCCATCGCTTAATGATGCCCTTACTTCTTTCCAAACATCTTCATCTTCATACGCGCTGCTCAATCCAAAAGTGGCTATTGGATTATGTGGAACTTGGCTTATATCACTAAGTAGGTATAGAGAAATCCCTTTACCTAAGATTTTATCTTTGGTAACTCTGATAGCCGGAAAGTTTTCCACATAGTTTTCTTTCAACGTTTTAACTGCGACATCAATATTATTAAAATTACATGCTTCAATTTTAAAAGACATAGTAAATTCCTCTCATTCTGTTTTTAAAGGAGAGGTAAAATCTGTCTGCAGCCAGAGTTCACCTTGCATCAGGCATTTGCTTGTTTGCCCGATAGACATAAGGTTAAGGCGATAATGGCAGATGCCAGAGGCCGATATTTGGCAAAATCACAAACCAATAAGCCATTTAATATCAATAAGTTAAAAACTTCGGAAAGAAATAGGAAATAGATTAGAAAAAGGAAGGTGCTACTTGTAGCATTTGATATAAAACGATTTCAAACTAGCTCAGTATTTTTACAAACGTCAATTACAGACAACCCACTCTGCCAGCTCTTTAGCCAGCAATCGGTTTGCTTGAAAGTTTTGCAGGTAAATATTGTAGTTCGATGTAATGGTTGAACTTAAACACCTTAAGCTGAAGGCTCGTGGTATTTGAGGGTGCTTCAATGAGCTATTGCTAACTCATCGAATAATGAACAAAAGTTCTCTCGATTTTCACTTCTGTTGATGGGGAGTATGCAGCAGCGCTGAGTGCGCTGCCCATTGGCTTAGTTGAAAGTTAGCCCAATAAACAAGCAACCCAGATTAGATAACACTACCATTGTTATTTGCTTTCACTTCAAGTTTTACCACCTCACCTAACTCTTCAAGCCACTTAGGCGAGTTAGAAACTCTGGAACTCAAGTAGTCAAGTAACTGAGCTTTCATCACTGTTGTTGCTTCATATTGAGTATGAAACTGTTGTTTTTTCAGCGCTTCAAGGTGGGAGTCCAGTGCATTTCTCAAAACATTAGGATCCAAATCTAAAGCTTCATTAAACAGAATAATGTATTTTTCTCTCGCTCTTTGAATATTATCTTGAGTATCACGGTAATTCTTGACCAAGTTAGCCTTTGGGTTTTCTTTTCTTGACAAATAGTTACCAAGGATCTCAAGCTGTTTCAAATCATTCGAAAGGTCCGCAGCAAGAGCTGAAAGGTTACTTACCAAAAGGCTGCTTTTTTCCACTAAGTCTTTGTTTACTCCAGCTTCGACAATCATCACGATATGTGACGGCTGCCCTTTCACATTTTTCAGCTTAATGTAAAACATTTCATTGTTTTCATAGACATCAGAGTCAGGAATAATAGGAATATTTATTGATTTTTGCACTTCACCAGGCTGGAACTGTAAAGCAATATCAAGAGCTCGATAGTCCTCAGCTGCTTTTGCAGTACCATCTTCTGTTATCAACTCAATCTGTTGTACTAAATCAATGCCAGTTGTTCGATGAAGAGTAACTTCCACGACAGCACTAGACTCTTGAACTTCAGTCTTCACACCAGAAAAAGTAATATTTTCATATTCTTTAGGAAAGAAATATGGATAAGACAGCGCTGCTAATGTTGATAAACAAAGTACCCAACTAAAGGAAGTAACAAACGAAAAATGCCAACGCGCAAACAGTAATGGCTGAGCACAAACACCACACTTGTTGGCATATGATTTAGTAAATAACTTATGCGCCCGAGCATTACTACAGTGTTCTATATTGCTGCAATAATATTGTGCTTTTATTGGTTTAATCGACATCTACATTACTCAAAGTATCATATCTATTTCTTGTGCTAGTGATTCAAGCTCACTCTCTAGCTGGTTTAGCATTTGCTGTTGTCGTGATTCGCTTGCCGCTTCTTGAAATTGTCTCAAGACCTCCTCTCGACTCAGGCCGAGCCATGGGTAGCGTGTTTTCAGCTGGCTAATTTTTGTCTGATTAATACGCTCAAGACCTTTGTATGTTTCTATCTTACCCAGCAACGCATCATGGCTTGCAATTAAAGCGTTTAACTTCTCACTTTGTATTACTATCAACTGCGTTAGTTGTACCTTGTCACTTTCAAGCTCTTGATTTTCTTCTTCAATCGCATTCATTTGAGCTTCGATATCCACTACCCTTCGGTTTAGCTGTGCCTGTCGTTGCTTTGCTTTTTCTTCGCTCCATCCATACAACCCACCAGTTGTTGGATCACCTGTCGTCTCACAACCTGATAGCAAAGACAAAAACAAGCAATATATAACCCGCTTCAGCATTAGTATAATTTCCGTCTATCTAATGAAGCTAGCTGGGCTTGCATGAGTTCTAGCTCGTTCTTTTCAGCAAGAAGTTGTTGAATAACCGTTTCACTATGTGAGGCTAATTGTACAGAAACTGTTTCTCTTTCTTGTGCCAGCACATCCTTTTGGTACTGAATTTCTTCAGTCAATATCTCGACTAACTTAGCTGACTTGGAAACCGCTTTAGACAAGCTATCTTTTTGCGTTTCTAAGCCACTATACTCAGCACTGCGTTTTTGAGACTCTGCCTCAATGCTTTCTAACTGAGCGGTATAACCTTCTATTTCCAAATGAATTTTTTCTCTTTCATTTTTTGCTGCGATAAGTTTCTCTTGTGCCCCTTTAATCACATCTTGCATATATAACTCAGTATTAGCGTAATCCTGCTTCTTCTTAACCACACTCTTGGCATAAAGATCACCGGCAACAGCACCAATCAATGCACCAATCATCGCGGCTTGCTTATTGTCACCTAACACCAAACCAAGCGCACCACCAATGAGCGCACCTGTCGATGCTCCCTCGGCTCGAGTTTTAGTGTCGTCAGTCATTGCACACCCGGATAGCAAAGCTGTCATGATTGAAGCAGCAACAAGGTTTTTCCTACTTTTCATCGTTCGTTTCCCACTGGTTATTGGATTTAGTAAGTACATCAGCTAATTCTTCGATATCGCTCGAGGCATGGCTGTTAGGGGCAGGTAGTAGCTCTTCTATGGTCGACTCTTTAGTATTTAAATGACGGTAATCATTTTCGATACGCTCTTTTTCTTCTAGTAAGTCCTCAAAATCATCGCTGTCGCGCAGGAAACTCAACCTTCTTTCTGTAACTTCGTCTGCCAGCTTTTGCTTTTCGTCTTTGCTTTGTTTTAAATCAACTAAACGCTGCTCTAAACGCATACTATCGACATCGGCAATTGATTTGAGCTTACGATCTCGACTATCAAGCTGCGCTTGGATCAGGCTTTCGTCTTTAATTTCTAGTCTTTCAATCAGTAGATCCATTCCTCGACTGCGCCTCAACAGAGCCGATACCTCACTGAGTAATTCATCTTGTAACTTTGCGTTATATTCACGTTTGTTTACCCAAAGCGTAATGGAAGGGATAAGTAATGTTGATGCCTTGAAAAGCCTAATAACTTCCTGTTTTATATCTTCTAGTTCATTCTCAATCGCCAATTTTTTACAGACTCTATCGTCATTCCCTTTAAGGGCTGTGTTGGTATGACGCTCAGGAGAATCGATTCGGTAACCAAAGTCCCATTTTTCAAACGTTTCCCAACTATGTTCACCACCGGCATCACTGACGACTAGACCGAGCACTTCAAATGCGCCACTGAATGAATACTCGGCACCAATCCCGTCTTGTCCACCAAAAAAATGCTTAAATTGGATTGGTATTTTTTTACCTCTTAGCTCTTCAAGCCTCATGGCATCTTCAGATTCAACTGCCATTAGTGACTTAATACTTACCACCAAGCCATGCTGTTCACTTAATCGTTTGCCAATTTCACCTTCAAGTTGAGGCCGAATTAATTCTTCAAACTGACTTAATGCTTTGTAATGATTAAACTTGTCATTCAACATCACTTCTTTGCAAATGTCGTGTACTAGTACTTTTATTCTGTCGAGAATTTGTGCTTGCGTTATCGCTAACAAATCAATCTGATTGTCGTTTTCACTACTTGCAAATAAGTGACGATATTTTTCAAACTCTCCTTCTTTTGCCTTAACTTCCATGCGAATATTTAACCTTACACGGCTACCAAACATCCCCGTTTTAAATGCGCCATCTTCTTTATCAAACGTGAGCATCAACCCATTCAATAACCTCAGCGGAGCAATGTTTGGTAATGTATGAAATGAATTAAGTTCATAACCAATTGCGGTAGCTTGTTGCTTAACACTATTTTTAACCTGATCGGAGATAGAGACGTCTTGACTCGTTGCCGTTTTGAAGTTGCTCAGCAAATCCATTTCAGATTTGCCCAAAATATGCTGACGGATTGCTCTATCAATACCCGCTTTCATGTGTGCTACCACCCCCTCGATATCGCTAATTTCAGACTTGCGATAGGCTTGGTAGTTATTCAATGTCATTTGACATTCGGACGTTACTTCTAAGCCCGTTTCTTTAATCTTGGTACTATATTTAAATTCGGCATATCGCTCTGGTGCGTTACGCAGTGTGAAGCCAATATTAAAATCCATTCCTTTTAATTCTTGCTGCATTTGCTCGCACACCGACGTGTTTAATTCACTGCTTTCTCCACGCTGTAGCTCTAGCTGATAAAACTCATCTAATAAGTTGCTATTTTGTGAGTCCAAACATTTCTTATACATTTTCGACATGCAGTGATGCAGGTGCTTATCTATTAAATTAAATAA
>NZ_JAKEVK010000276.1:0-4863 GCF_022398435.1 Pseudoalteromonas sp. Isolate6
GTACTCGTTGACCGTACAATACCATTATCTCTATGGCTCCATAGAATTACCTTTGGCTCCTCATTTATTTCAATAAATTCGGATAAATAATGTATTGATTGGTAATATATTTGCTCGCCTGCATCATCAAACACTCGGATCGTTGATGCATCATCAACTAACTCGCCTCGCGTCACTAAGATTTGGTATATTTCATAAGGAAACTCTAAAATGATCGTTCGCTGACCCAGTTCGTCTACACCGAGATCATCTACTATAGTCCCCTCATCTATTCTGCCATAGGCTCCATTAGTAGTTCCTTTACTTGCAGGGGTAGGAGCCTGAAATAAACCAGACTCTAAGCTTCTAGTCCACCCTAATGCAAACCTAAAACGTTTAGCTTTTGAATATAGTGCTTCGTCTATTTTTAGCGGTAACCTGATAGTATCTGGGGTAAGTACTTTTAAATCAAAAGCGTATTTCTCATATCGCAAAACTCTCGTTAGCTTTTGAATTGAGCCATCCTTAAATTCAAGTTCGGTTAAGACTGTATTTTTTCCTTCTTTCAACCCACTTTCAAATGTGAAATCAAACTGAACAGAATTTTCATCTATAGCTTCTACCCACGAACCATTATTAAACCTAGCTCTTTTTAACCCAGATGAAGTTGATACTTTTATGGAAGGCCATGCGGTATGAATTATTTCCCTATCAAGTAGGTTTGAATATTTGGCTGTATAAGTGCGTTTATTTACTTTAAGTTTATATACGCTAACTCTTCCTTCATACTCTGCATTGATCGTAATCCAATTTTCTTCTTCGGTAATGGGGATATCTACGGAAAAACGACCATCCTCCAGTGCGACAGTTCGACCATTCACCGATAGCAAAGCATTGAGTTCAGAAACTGAGCCTGATAATACGATATTATTAGATGAAACATGTTGGTCATGGCTATGTGAAAATACCTTAATTTGGGGGTATTCATCTGGATAATAGTCTAGTCGATATATTTCGGTGCTAAGTACTCCATTTCGGCTGAGCTCAAACTCCAAATAATTTCGACCCGGTTCAAGGTTAACTGGAATATCAAAAAAACCTTCCTGAATATCTATATTTTTACCTTTATACTTTAGTGTTTCCGCAGCAATTACATAACCTTGATATCTAGTATTGGGTGAACTTTCCACTTCACCATCTTGGTGTGAGGTAACTACCATAGCGGCGCCGCCATTAGGCTTAACCAAAGTTAGCTGAATCCAAGCTTCTTCAGTGTAATTAGCCTTAATGAATGCATTTTTCAAAGTCATAGGAACACTAAATTGATAAACACCGTATGTAGGATCACTACCAATAGACTCAAACTTAATCCCCAAACTTGGATTTATTGAGGGATCATTATCTGTAATACTTGCTTTAAACCCATAAGTAGATAACTTTGGATAGGCGTTCTCTATAAAGGCTTTGCTCGCAAATACCTGTTTACCGTCGAAGTCAACTGTTATATATTCAGGAAGTGTGATCCGCCATTTATCACTTACTTTTAAGCTTTGAAATAGCTCAATTTCTTCGGCGCTTCCTGCTGGTAAAGTAAGTAGACGAGGTTCAGCTCGCAAATTTATCGTTTTCTCAGCCGTTACACCGAACTTACCATACGCAACAATTTTTAGTTTATTTTCACCAGCAGACAGTGGTACAGGAAACACAGTGAACAGGTCACCATTTAATACCCCTTCAATACCATTAACTACAATGCGCTCTGCTCCCTCTTGCTTTCCTGCTACTGTGACAGATTTGGCGTAAAGAAGCTGCCCATCTGTTTGGGAAGTGATATCAAATAAAGGTGGTTTTGCATATTTCACTGAGAACTCTAAATAAATGGTACCTCCATTTGCGTCTCTTCCCTTTAATACAATACTGTTTTCACCTTCTGTTAATTTAAAATCATTCAGTCTAAAACTTCCATCACGGATCTGAACCGCTTCTCCATTAATTAAAAGTACTCCAGATTGAGTATCAATAAATCCAAAAATATCGATCTTCGACGATGAGACAATTCTGATATCTTCGATATTTGTTAATGTAACTCCATGCTCACTTCTTGGTGGAAATTTTAATATAAAGGGTGAGGTAACTTGCAGTTTAAAACCCTGAGTAGCCAATAAAGGAAAGTCCGTTCCAGACAACTCGCCATTCACGAACTTAGCAGTTTGATATAAACCAGTGTCAGAGTTCACACCTGTAATAGAATCTAGTTTTCCTTCTCCGTACTTCTCCAGTAACCCAAAGGCAGATTGACCGTTCCTTATACAAGGTAAAGCGGTAAAGTTAATACCAAATTGAAGAGCGACGGAACTACAACTAGCGCTCTCTGTAACTGGAATAATGTTCGATTCAACAGCATCAATAATAACAGCTTGCATCGGCTCTAAAGTAAAATCATCTCCTACCCAGTTTTCACCCTCGTATGTGTATTCAGCCGTAACTTTGCCATCTATACCAAGAGTAGAGACACCTTGAACTTTTGCACTACCACCCAACCGTCTCACCAGTTCAGACGCTCGCGGTAGATCTAATAGCTCGGTAGGGTAGTATATATAATTTCTACCTTTAACTAGCTTAATATTTGGAACAAGAAGTCCAGTACCTTGCGCAAATTCTTGTTGATTACTAAATCCATCGTTATCGAAATCTGCATCTCCATCTGAAACGGAATTAGACCATGAATACGCATTTCGCGGATCAGTATATAACTCGTTTATCTCTAAATCATTCGTAAGGCCGTCACCATCTATGTCTTCGTCACAAGCATCCCCAAACTCGTCACCATCGATGTTTTCTTGTGATTCATTATGGATTAGTGGGCAATTATCATTCGCATTTGATATACCATCACCATCTAAATCTTGAGCTGATATGTCGCAAGCATCCCCTTTTCCATCCTCATCAACATCAGACTGATCTTTATTAGGGACGAATTGACAATTATCATGAGAAACGAATGCGCTTCCAGATAGCAATAGGTTCATCAACGAAGCGTGATCTTGTGCGCTGTAAGATTTATAAGCAGAACCATCATTAGAGGAGGCAAACTGAACAGCTCCCCTCTCAGGTGTATGGCTAGGAATGCGTATATATGAAACACCATCTTCGGTAGTAAGCTTCAACTGGCTGTTAGGTTGATTCACCACGACACACTCACAATTATATGGGTCAATAGTTGTGATCAACTGGCCAATCATCTTTTTATTTTCTTCAGTTAACTCAAATTCAGTATACCTATGAAGCGATAGATCAAACTCTCCCAGTAAAACTTGTTGATTAGAATCAATGGACTGTTTTACAAAGTAAAGCTTTGAAGATTGGCTCTTTGAATACTCTAAGTTAACACTTTCTACTTTATAAAGGCGCTGTAATAGCAAAGCTTGATTTGAAGGCTCTCCCAATTGTTGATAGTCCAGCACAGTGTCGTTGTCATCATCGTCGTCGCACAGATCTCCTAGCCCATCGGTATCATTGTCCCTTTGATCTTCATTTGATACTAATGGGCAATTATCTATAACGTCACCGACTGAATCACCATCGCTATCTTCTTGACCTGAGTTCGGTACTAGAGGCGCATTATCGTTGTAATCTTTGATTCCATCATTATCATCATCGTCATCACATGCATCACCTTGTTCATCATCATCCGTATTTATTTGACTCGGATTTGGCAATGCTGGGCAGTTATCATCCTTGTCAGCAATTCCATCCTTGTCTGCGTCTGCATACGGAGGATGCACTTTGTCATCTTTGGGATCAAACCCCTCCTTTATCTCATCACTATCAGAGAATCCGTCACCATCCGTGTCTGTTGCAAGCGCATCAGTCTTGTAAACAGTCAACTCTTGGTAATCCGATAAGCCATCATTATCACTGTCACTATTAGTTGCCAATGTACCTGTAACCTTGACTTCTTGATAATCACTTATCCCATCACCATCTGTGTCACCTATGCTCGAACTTGTTCCCAACTGGAATTCTTCAATATTCGATAATCCATCGTTGTCTAAATCACCTAACGAGTCATCAACGTTAATATTTAAACCATTTACCTTCTCATACCAATCAGGAATACCGTCACCATCTGTATCCTTATTATCATTCACAGATATAGCGCTTGCTAATATTTGCAGCCGACCTAATTGTGAGTTATCAGCTAACTTAACTTGAGTATTGTCTAAACCACGCACTGAATGGCCAATAATATTTACATTGGTGCTTAGCTGGTTAATATGTGTTTCACCGTCTGAAAGGTTTGATAGGCTCACCGCAGCCATATTGTCGGGCAAAGAGTCTCCCACAATATGTGACAGCGGGTATTTGGCATTAGGGAAATAGAAGTAAACAAGGTTTCCAACTGCATTATCAGCCGTTTTATCTTCGATATATGCAGCGACAGTGTCATTTAAGACAACCCCCTCTTTTGCCATGGTCTTTACAGAAAATAACGCACCAGACTCAGGTACCAGCTTTACATTACCATTACCATCCTCTTGACGTATCTGGTAATAGTAATAGGTATTTTCGGATAGTCCTTTAACCCGAGTCCTAAATAAACCCATTGCCGTCATTTTATTTTTGATTGCTTTATCATCAGTGTAAGTAAACTGTGCTTCACGTGTAGTAGAAGAAACTGGATGAGTGCCTTTCGGATCTAAATACACATTAACAGTGCCTCGACTTTCCGCAGGTGCAGACCACGCGACAATGAAAGATCGAGTATTCACGTCAGAAAGTAGTACGCTAGATGGGTGTACTTCTAGTGCCATAGCAGAGATGCTGCTAATAAAATAAAATAAAATTATAATTATCGATTTAAATCTCATTGTATCCCTACTC
>NZ_JAKEVK010000277.1:0-4826 GCF_022398435.1 Pseudoalteromonas sp. Isolate6
TTTTAGTAAGTTACCAGTCAATGGTTATAATTTCAACACGCAAATCACCTGCTACATGCGAGGGGGGTCTGCATAAGCTTTTTGTTGGCTCGTTAAATACAAATAGTGTTTAGTTAACGCATTAAAAATGCTCAACTTTATATGTCGCAAGGTTGTTTGTCGCCATAAATGGCGACCTACATAAGATTACTTCGTAAAATGTCAAAGCTAAACGGAAGGTTGGTAAGTCTTGATAATAAACGCTCAGACTCGACTTGCAGCGCTGAGAACTCGCTTCGCTAGAGCAACAATGATTGCTATAGCAAAGCAAATAAATATTAGTAACTTGCTTATAGGCAGATACATTAGCCATAAATGCAAACCAAGTAACGTTATCATCAATTTTGCAATGGCAGGTAAATATCGGTGATCAAGTCGCACTCATCCACTTGATGCACAAAATTATGATATTCAAAAAAGCAGCAATGCGCATTTGGCAATTCGCCACTGTCTGCTAGCCAGTTTTGATACAACCAGCGTATAGTTTGCTCCATATTGTCGTGACTCCCTAAATGCCTTACCTTGGCGCAACGCATTTGTGGAATAACACCATTTTCGACGCCAAACGCGTTATCTGATACTCCAGTGTTTACTGAGCCACACAATTTAAAACGAAATGCGTCTTCAGCCATGGCTTCAGGGTCGCCATTAGGCATGCCAAATGTTCGACTCGTATTAATTGGTGAAAGTCCGCTATTTTGTCGCCAAGCGATAAACTTGCCGGCACTTTCAAATATCTGTTTTGCTGACCCTTTGTGCTCTAAAAAAGCAATTTGTGTCTGTTCAAAGTTAATAATATCGACCTGCATTGTCTGCACTCCTAAATTTTGCGGTGAAAAATTAAAAATGTCATACCAACTAGGCCAATTTGCAGCTTGTCTAAACTGTGAAGGACTTTGTTCAAAAGTACGTTTAAAAGCTCGAGAGAAGGCCTCAGCACTATCAAACTTTGCTTCAAGTGCAATATCAATAATTTTAATATCGCGCTCAAATGCTAGGCGAAAAGACGCCCGCTTTAATCGCGCCAGCAAAATATACTTACCCACATTCACGCCCATAAAAGCCACAAATACACGATGAAAATGAAATTTAGATAAAGCAGCAACATCACTAAGCAAACTCACTGTTAATTCATCATCTAAATGTTGATTGATATAATCGCAAACGAGCGAAATACGCTGCTGTAAAAGATTGCTTTGCATAAAGCGCCTATGTGTTAGTAGAACTGCAGACAAGCTTAATCATATCAAAAGCAAGATACTTGATTGAAATTGCTCAATGTAAGAGAGAATGAGGAAATATCCATCCACAAAGATGGAAATAGCGAGGGGTGTCACTTATTTTACTATTTAATGAGGCTCGGTTCTAACATCAATATTCCTTTTAAACTGCTTAACCCAGTAAACATCATGATTGGGGCTGAATGCCCTTATTAAACGATATTTTGTGATGACTGACAATGGGATAGATTTTAATCAGTAAGCGAGCCATTAGATTGGTAATAAAACCCCCACCATAACGAAATACAAACAAGCAATATTAGGGGCAATTTTGATTTGATGGAACGATTCACCGATACCTCCTTATCCAAACCTCAGGTTATGTACGTGTTACTTAACGACTCTATATTAGTTGCAGTAAATTCCACTTGTTACCATAGAGATCTTGAAATACCACTACTGTGCCATATTCTTCAGCTCTTAGTTCTTAATTAAATATAACACCTTGTGTCTTCATTGACTCATAATCACGCCAGAAATCATTAGTTTGTAGAAACAAGAATACACGACCACCAGTTTGATTCCCTACTGCTTGCATTTGTTCTGATGTACTGGCTTGAGCCATCAGTAGGTTCGTACCATTGGAATTTGGAGGAGAGACTTGAACCCAGCGTTTACCACCTCCTAAATCACTATCTTCAACTAGCGTAAATTTAAGTTTTTGCGTGTAAAACTCTATCGCATCATCGTAATTTTCAACGACTAAAGCGATGCTTGCGATTTGCTGCTGAACAGTGTGAGACATGATTCTTCCGCTATTCCAAAACGCTGATTGCGCGCTATTTTAAGACTTTTTAAGAGAGCATATAATGCCCAGTTAAGATGTGAGCCATGCGATATCGACGCTAATACATAACGCCTATAAGCATTTTTTATATGCACTTTAGAGTTTTTGCGAATAATTAAATTCTATTTCTGGCGTCGAGTTGCATTGGTTAAACAAGACAAATATCTTGTAAATGATTCTGTAAAATCACTCACATCATCTTCATTACCGCCTGAAGCATTCAAAATAATAGACGCATAACTTAAAGTATGATGTGCATAGCAAACTGGTTCTGCAGCTTGCCACGCTCTTTGCAGTTCTAATTCAGGTAAATAATGACGCCAATTTGACAAATAATTTTTAATTAGCTTCTGCTTCAAATTTGTTTCTGAAAACTGATAAATGAAATTACCGTCCATAAATGGATGAGTAACGCAAGCATCACTCCAATCAAAAAACAAATAAGATTCAGCCGTTCTTGCCATATTACTTTCATGTAAGTCACCATGAACCAGACAATCTGGCAACGAGTATTCTTTAAGCTTATGAATTTCTATTTCTAAATTAGACAAGAAGTTATTATCAAAAACAATATTTCTATCTGTTAAAATTGCTGCGATCTCGGGTTGGTTAAAATGCCAGATAAGCTGTGTTGATAAATTTTCGATACTTCGTGATTGGCACCCTGATTGTCGCAACTTATCAACATGCTCAACAGATAAGCTCTGGATTTCTCCCCATACTTGATATGCATCATTCCACACCGTCAAGTCTACATCTTCGTCCAGCGGCTCCCCAAAATCACTCGTTAGTTGCCACCGACGGCCTTTATCAATAGCTAAAACTTCCGGCACTTTCCCCTTGAAAATATGGGCTAGAAAGTCACAAACTCCAGCTTCATTAGAGAACAGTGGCAATGATGCTGTTGCTTTAAAATATACATTTCCTTTTTCGGTTGGAATGCGCCACACATCCCCTAAAAACCAATCTTCAACAATGATTGGCTCATCAACTTTTTTGTAATTTAGTTGTTTAAGTGTATTTTCTATCCAGTATTTAGCATCAAGCTTCCAACCTGAAAGGCGCTCAGAACACGGTTGAGTATTCATTCAAAGTTTCCCTTAACGATGCGCCTGTTAGTAGGCGCTATTCCAACGGTTAGGTGTATCATACCAGATCCTTCACCAATCGTTTTTATTAAGGGTACAATTTTCAGCTAATCGGCTAGCGCTTGAAGTAAAATGCGCTCGTATCAGTAACTCGAGGATATTTTTCGACATAAAGATCGCGGCGTAAAGCCGCTCCCACAACACTATTTGTACGAAATCGCTGACACCCACCTCATGCTTGGAACTGTATTTTCAGCATTGCTGCAGATAGCAACGGGTGTTATTTGATACTTTGCTTCGTCAGGCTAACGCTTAGAACAAAACGCTATAGAATCTGCGCCGAAAAGTTATTTGTCGCCATAAATAGCGACCTACGTAAAATCGTGACGTAAAGCCACTCCCACAACACTATTTGACCCGTGATGTAGGAGACATACCTTGGCGCTAAATACTTTCCTCATAGTCCAACACTTTAGCGTCATTGGCTTTGTTAAGCAGGCCACGGCTTTGTGATAGGAAGTGTTTCGCGCTTTCTGAGAAATACTGTTTGGCCTCTGAGAAAGACTGCATTAGGCCTTCTTTATCGCCTTGTTGTAGCTTAGTTAATGTCTGCTCAAAGGTATCTTGATAGCTTGCCAATAAGCCTTCTACATCGTTAAATTGCGCAAGCATGATATCTGAATAAAGTTCTGGGGATTGTGCAAACAGCCGTCCCACCATCATCAGCTCTAATTGGTAAATAGGCGATGAGCAGCTTCTTAGGTCTTTTAATGAATGGCATTGCTTAGATAAAAACTGACCATATACAAAAGTCGTTAAGTGGCGCATAACTTGGATGATCTGCATAGATTGATCGTGTTTTTTAGCGTCCATGGATACCAGCTGGCAGCCCCAGATCTTTAGTTGCTTGATTAATCCTTCACATTGTTTTGGCAAACGCCCTTCGCACACCACAACAGTTTGCTTCACCCAGTGAGATATATCTGGACCAAACATAGGGTGCAGTCCAACCACAGGGCCATTATGTTTGTTCAATAAAACTTTAAGCGGTGCTTGTTTCACCGAGGTAATATCGGCAAGAATACAGTCATCAGGTAGCGCGGGTAGCTCGTTGACGACTTGCTCTAGCGCATTAATTGGTACGCTCACCAATACTAGCTTAGCATCACTCAGCAGCTCAGTAGCCTGTGATTGATTGTCTTTGTCTAGTAATCGTACCTCGTAGCCAGAACGTCTAAATTGTTTCGCAAATAACTTACCCATCGCACCTTGACCCCCAACTATAACGATAGGCGACATTTTGGGTGAGGCACAGGCAAGCTCACTTTGTTGGTTTTCGTAGGCCTCTCGCATCATGCGACGCAGTATATCTTCGACTAAATCAGGGTTAACCCCTTTAGCTTCGGCTTCCATACGGCGTGCTCTGATAAGCTCAGCTTCACGCTTTGGCACATGTAACGGTGCACCTTTTTGCTGTTTTATTTTTCCAACTTGCTCAGTCAATGCTTTGCGCTTTGCAAGTAACGCGACAAGCTCGCTATCGCACTCATCTATTGCAACGCGTATTTCATCTAAATCGTTTGCCCCATTCATGATGTAAACTTATATATACAGTAGTAAATTAAATAATAC
>NZ_JAKEVK010000278.1:0-4821 GCF_022398435.1 Pseudoalteromonas sp. Isolate6
AATTTACATAAATATTTCATGTTTGGAAAGATGAGACTTTCTCATCTTGGTAATGAAAGGCACATGTAATGTCGTGTAACTTGATTGTTAATAGCTTTGTACTAAGGTAGTTGATACTTCCACCGTCACGGACAGTTCAACATGAACAATAGACTAGTAATAAAATATGTAAGTACGGCAGTGGCTTGCACACTGTTTCTCGCAAGTTGTAGCTCACCAAGTAAAAAACCTTCAGTGCCCAAAGAAACGCTCGACCAAGTCGCAGAATCTGGTCAAGTGCCTGAGCGAGTTTGGCTCAATCAAGGATGGTCAGATAAACTTCGGCAAGACTTTTGGTTCACAGGTCAAGGGTCACAAATCATTCCCTATACTTGGTTTACTTGGTTAGAGCAACCCAACAGTAAAAAGCTCTTTCGCGATAGCGAACATATGGAAATGCTGCGCTATCTACCCAGTAAAACCGCCGCCAATAACCCTTCAGGTTTGCCCATCGGCTTTGCCGTGCATAACAATCAAACCACGGGACAAGCTTGGGTCGGGATGACCTGCGCCGCATGCCACACCAACCAAATTGATTATAATGGTACAAAAATTTTGGTAGAGGGTGCGCCCACCCTCGCCAACTTTGTACTCTTCTTTAGCCGCCTAAATGCCGCATTAGAAGCGACCCTCAACGATAATCAAAAGTTTAGCCGTTTCGCGATGCGGGTATTAAAAGAAGGAGCATCGCAAGAGTTGATTGATGATTTACGAGAGGATCTCAAGCACGTGGCGCTTGCAACCGCCGAGCGACAAACCGTTAATGACTTGCCCGAAGATTATCCAGACGATTTTACCAGCTATGCTCGACTTGACGCGTTTGGCAATATACAAAACGCCGGCACGGCATTTGCGCTTGACGACCTTAACAATAAAAATGCGCCCACCGCGCCCGTCTCCTATCCATTTTTATGGGGTACACACCAGTCCAATGTAGTGCAGTGGAATGCCTCAGCACCAAACGTACCTGTAATTGGGCCTCTGGTTAGGAACATAGGTGAAGTGGTGGGTGTATTTGGTTCGTTATCCATTGAAGAAGCACCGGTTTGGCAGCGTGTTTGGGGGAAACATGCGCGTTACAGCTCAACCGTTGACTTGCAAGGATTAGGACAATTAGAAGCGTGGGTAAAAACGCTACTTCCTCCCGCTTGGCCGGAACAATACTTTCCGGGAATTGACACTAACAAAGCGGCACAAGGAAAAATGTTATTCCAAGCAAACTGTGCTAGCTGTCATCAATTAATTGACCAAAAAAATCTACTTAAAGATTACGAAGCAGTCAAAGTGCCAGTAAAAGAGATAGGTACCGATCCTACTATGTCTAATAACGCCAGCTGCCATATGGCAAAGACCTTATTTTTAGAAGGTACTAAGACAGACATTCTTATTGGCGACAAATTCCAAGCGATAGATAGCGCTATTGATATCCCAGTAAATGGCGTTGTGGGTTTGGTGTTAAAAGACCCTATCAAAGCAATCGAAGCAGGCCTAATAGCAGAACGCACCGGGCCAGATGGTAAGAAAACCACTGTGAAAAAATCCATTGAAGAGCGCCTTAAAGTCTACCTAGAAAATAGACACAAATTGAGTCCGAACACTAATGAAGATTGTGTGGATGGTTTCTACGACGCGGGTGTCTACAAAGCAAGGCCGTTAAACGGAATTTGGGCAACCGCGCCTTATTTACATAATGGCTCAGTGCCAAACCTATGGTCACTATTACAATCACCAGAGTCGCGCCCGGATACCTTCTGGGTTGGTAGTCGCGAATTCGACCCTATCAACGTTGGCTATGTTACTCATCAAGGCATGAACGAGTTCAAAGTGAACAAAGCCAATGGTGAGGTTATGCCGGGCAACGATAACAGCGGTCACGTTTACGGCACTACCTTGAGTGACAATGAAAAGTGGCAAATCGTTGAGTTTTTGAAAACGCTATAAACGCTATT
Source organism: Pseudoalteromonas sp. Isolate6 (assembly GCF_022398435.1). Classification (NCBI taxonomy): domain Bacteria; kingdom Pseudomonadati; phylum Pseudomonadota; class Gammaproteobacteria; order Alteromonadales; family Pseudoalteromonadaceae; genus Pseudoalteromonas; species Pseudoalteromonas sp. Isolate6. Next base: position 1,989 of record NZ_JAKEVK010000278.1, read on the forward strand.
TAGCGCTAAAAACAAAGGGCCGAATACAGGCCCTTTGACTTATAACCGAAAACGTTATTTAAAATGACTCGTGCAACACCACCAGCGCACTTAACTTGCTTGCGCCAAACGTCATCATTTTTTCAAAATCCGACCTTGCGATGGGAACTTGCTGGCAGTCGATAGGATTTTGGTCGTCCTCGACATCAGGGTCATTAAGATATAAACACAATTCATCCAAGCCCGTAATAAGCACCCAATGCGGCGCTTTTTTACCGTTTAGTCTATAGGTGCTGATCAAAGCCAATACCGCACTACCCTGTAACAACCATTGTTCAACCTGTTCAAGCTTTACATCGGCTTGGTGAATAGCAATATCACGATATTCACACTCTTGACGGAATTGCTCATGAACTAAGGTCATCACCTGTTTTTTCTGCGCGCTTCTCACGCCATCTAAAAATAGTGGGCCCGCCGTATTCACCATCACCTCTGCCGCAAAACCACGGCGCTCCGCAGCCAATGCCAAACCAAATGGGTGACAGCCGCCGTGACCTGCAGTCATAAAGATGGTGGTCGCTTCACGCCATATTTCAAGCTCTAAGGCCTGATCGCCCATACAGCCTGGATCTATACTCGCCATTGCCATCATCAGTGACGCCGGTCCGCAAGTAAAGTCTGTCGTTTGCTGATACCAAGGTGCCTGATGCAACACCGCCTTTTGCGACAGCTTACGCACACATTTTTGCATTCTTAGCGCGTCATCATGATCCGCGTAATAGTTTTGATACTCGCCAAATACACGATAACCCATGCGTTTATATAAGCCGATGGCCGCGTCATTACGTTTAGCCACCTCTAAACGCATATATAACCAGCCCATTTCACCCGCTCTGGCCTCAAGCTCTGACATCAGTTGACGCGCGATCCCTTTACCTTGATGATGAGGCGATACCGCCAATGAATAAAGCCTGGCCAGCCGCGTTCCTTGGTGCAACCAAAGCAATCCATAGCCCACAAGTTCCCCTGCTAACTTTGCAGTAAGCAGCAGACTATGTTCAAAACTGATGTAATGCTTGAGTTGGCGACGACTCAGTCTATCCGCACTGAAGCAGCTTTGCTCCAGCACATTCAGTGAATTCAAATCCTGCAGTGTCGCCTTTTCGAGCACCAACGCGGCTTGCAACATTACTTTTTACCTCTCGCTTCAAGACGCCTTGAAAATTCAGACATCACCTGCATGTACAGCTCGTCACCGAGATATTTGTCTTCAACCCCTTGGTCAATATTCGGGTTGTCGTTTACTTCAAGCACGTAGGCTTTGCCGTTGTGCTCTTTAATATCAATACCATACAAACCATTACCCACAACTGCCGCCGCTTTTAATGCTGCACGTAACACCGCCTTTGGCACTTCAAACGTTGGTAACGTGTCAAACCCACCCGAGAAATTACGTTTTGACTCGTGGTTATAGATTTGCCAATGGTTACGTGCCATATGGTAACGGCATGCATAAATTGCACGGCCATTTAACACCCCAATACGCCAGTCGTAATCTGTGTATAAGTAAGCTTGCGCCAATACAATCGCAGAGACGCTCATCAGCTCTTGTAAACGCTCGCCAAGTTCTTCTTTGGTTTTTACTTTAAATACGCCTTTTGAGAACGAACTCTCAGGCATTTTAAGCACCATAGGTAGCGATAACTCAGCAATGAGTTTATCGATTACTTGTTCATTACACTGGCTCACAAATCGCGTTTCTAAACTTGGCACCTTCTTGTAATTAAAGGCATCATGTAAAAACACCTTATTACAACAACGTAGGATCGAGCTTGGGTCATCAATTACCACTAAATCTTTTTGCTCTGCTTCTTGCGCAAGGCGATAAGTATGGTGATCAATCGCTGTGGTTTCACGAATAAATAGCCCATCGTATTGGCCTAAGTTGTATAACTCAGCCGCTTCTAATGGATGAACTTTAATGCCAAGCTTTTCACCCGCTTTTACAAACCGGCTGATCGCCCCTTTATTACTTGGCGGCAACTTTTCATCGTGGTCCACCAACATCGCAATATCCCAGCGATACTTTTTGTGGCTCTTACGTTTGTTCCACTGAGTGGCATGCACATGACCTAATACTTGAGTACAAAACTCAAGCTGCGCCACCTGCAGAGTCGAAAAGTCGCGACGCTGCACCTGCACGCGCACGCCTTTGTCTTGCTGCTGTAATGTCACTTTTAGTAAAGGCGCTGGAAATTGCTGAAATAAATACGCCGCCAACTTACTAAACTCAGGCTGTTGGGTTTCGCCCATACAAATGATCAACTCAGCGTCATCGGTAATCGCGATCCCACGCTTATCAAACCAAGCTTGCGATAAAAACAACGCATTATCGCCATCACGTAAACCGTTAATAACTTTTAGACTCGGAAGTACTTGGTGATTACGCGCTTCAGCAAGTAAAGAGCAGTAATAACCTTGACTTAAATAACGATCACAGTCACATAAATTAATCACTCGAAGTTTTGATTCACCGAGCTTTGGGTACTCTTGCAAATACGTTTCAAACGTCACTACGTTATTTGCCAAAGGCAGTACATCTGCATTTTGATCAACAACGAATAGAGTAGATAGCATCTAAATAATCCTTAGGTGGCGATGCGTTGGCACATCATTACATGATGGTTTAGGCACCCCACGATTTAACATAGGGTTAGTGGGCAAATTCAAGGGCCCACATTAAAGTGGAGTAGTTGTAATCTTAAATATAGCACTTAGCAATTGAGTAATTTTGATTCTCAAGATAAATCTTTTTTGCTGTCGAAAATTTAAAGAAAGGACTTAAATTTCATAC
>NZ_JAKEVK010000279.1:0-4795 GCF_022398435.1 Pseudoalteromonas sp. Isolate6
AATATTTATTTTGCACACAAAATAATAGAGTCAATTTTTTAGAATTGCAAATACTTTGCATGCAAATTAAAATATAGCTTAGCTACTTTGTAGGAATATGTGATGAACTACCCACAACTAAAACTAGACGCTCAAATCTGCCACCGCCTCTACATGGCTTCCAATGGTATTGCCCGTGCTTACCGAGCATCTTTACAAAAACTCGACCTAACCTATCCTCAATATGTGGTCATGATGGCACTTTGGGAGAAAGATGAAATCAGCATTGCAGAATTACTAGAGAAAACTGCCATCGATGGCGGTGCTATGACGCAAATCTTAAAGAAAATGACTGACAAAGCCCTGCTTTGTATCGTTAAAGACGAAAAAGATAAGCGCAAACGAGTGGTAAAACTACAAAGTAAGGGTCATGATCTGCAACATCAAGCTGCCACTATTCCCGAGCAGATCCGCTGTAAGTTTCCAAGTATCGACGAGCAAAAAGCACATGCACTTATTGGGTTACTAGATTCGATCAATGGTGATTTGGCTTAAAGTAGAAATTAAACGATAGTCATTGTAGCGCATGTTCTAAATGTGCCAAAAACGCTGATATTTTTTTAGCCAGATGCTTACGGCCAGCATAAAACGCATAAAGCACAAGGTCTTCTGGTTGCTGCTCTAGCTTAAGTGGTACTAACTCGCCTGACTTGATTTCTGCTTTACAGGAGTTCAGTGGTAAGATGGCAAATCCAACTCCAGATAGGGCGGCAGACTTGGCCATAAACCCACTGTTTACCCTGAAGTTCGATTTAACATTCACTGTCGTCAATCTTCCTTCCTTAGTGGTAAATATCCAAGGAGTACCGTTTACGGCGGTAAGGGTTGAAATACAAGGGAGAGATTGTAAATCTGCTAATCTATACGGCGAAGTATGCTTTTCTAGCAAGCTGGGAGATGCCACCACGACACTTGGTAATCGAGCCAGCTCTTTAACCACCCAATTGCTATCCTCAAGCTTGCCACGATGAAAGTAGAGCACGACATCAAAGCCATCTAAGAGGTTTTCTCTTGGACTCAGACTGGTATCACAACTTATTGATATTAATGGATGCGCAGCGCAAAAGGTTACCACTGCTTGACCAAGTATGGGGATGTCTGGCATTAAGATACGCAAATGACCCATTGGCGTAGAGGCATATTTATTGACCTCTTGCAACGCATCCAATAGCGAATCGATTAACGGCTTGGTACTCACATAAAGCTGTTCACCCGCCTCTGTTACTGAGATCCGCCTTGTCGTTCGTTCCAACAATCTTGCATCAAGCTTTTCTTCAAGTAGTGCAATATGACGACTTACGTTGGAGGTCGGGATATCCAAAAACTCCGCCGCTTGTTTGAAGCTTAAGCATTCATAAACACAGTGGAAACTGTTAAGCCACCGAGGGTCAATCTGATCAATCATTTCGTTAGCCCAGAATATGGGTTTATCAATTCAATAACTGACACTTTATTACCTAATTAAGGCTAATACAATCAAGACTTCTTTGTTTATATCAATTAAGGATGTCTATGTTTTCAGCTTCAATAACCACCTTAGCAAGCCCAAAAGCTAAATTTGGGTTATGTTTTGTCATCCACTTTTTAATCGCATTAGATGCATTAATCATCGTGCCCTTTAGTGCAGAAATGGCGCTAAGTTCAGGTACCAACCCATCAAATTCAGGACTACTCGTTTCAGCTTATGCAATTGCCGCTGCTTTCACTTGTTTATGGGTGCGTGGTACCGGCAACCTTTCAAAGGAGAAATACAAGGTCTTCATTTTTCTGTCGGCAACCACATTGTTAACCTTGCTTACTTCAGCACTCGAGAGTTTTTATATCTTGCTTTTCGTACGTGCATTGACTGGCATCTGTGGCGGCGCATTGGTAGTACTCAATCTCAACTTGGTGATCCAGCTAAGCCATGAAAACGACAAGAAAAAAGACACCGCGATACTGCTGAGTGCTTTTCCACTCGCCTTGTCAATTGGGATCCCTGCTCTATTATTTATCACTGCAAATCAAGGCTGGCAGTTGGGGTTTATGATACTAGGAAGTGGCTTAGCCATTACAGCGCTATTATTTACATTTATATTCCTCTCAAACATAAAGCAAGCTTCGAAAAGCAGCGCTAGCAACCCAATGCCAAGCAACACATTTAACCCGACCAAAACCCTTAAATACGCTCTGTTCATCGCATTTTTTGTGGTGTTAAGTACATTTGCAATTTCAACTCAATTTCCGGTGATGCTAATTACCAACTTAAGCATCTCAAGCTCGATGCTAAGTGCATGCTATTTGTTAAGTGGTGTCTGTTCGTTTGTTGCAGTTCAGCTATACGCTCGACAAAAGCTAAACAATCACACAACCTCATACTTAATTTACTTTCTTAGTGGCTTGATGATATTGGCGACCTTGTTTGGCTTTACGATAAGCTCAGTTATTTTTGCAGCCGGACTTTTTACCCTGTTTGTGATTGCAAGCGCTACCCGCTCTATGATCTTAGTGACAGAACTTATAACCTCACTTCACGCAGAAGAGCGCAGTACCTTTATCAGTCTGCAAAATGCGATACAGCACTTTGCGATAGCCTCTGGCGGCACTATTGCAAGTTTGCTAGTCACGCCCCGCGAAAACCACACACTTAATTTTAATGTTTTGATTGTTGTCTCAACCCTATTGGTAGTCATAACGGTTGTTATGTGGAAAAACTTTCAAAGAAAGCGCTTTTAATCGCGATTTAGTAATTGAGCAACAGATAATTGGGCAGTTTGATTGTCAATAAGTGACGCAGCTTTCCCAATTACCGCTCTGATCCGTTTTAATAAGGCAATCCACTATGGTTATGCCTTACTCTAAGCGCGCCTCTATGCGATAATGCCTGTCTATCGTTAATCATATGTATCCGCATCGCGGCAAACAGCTTAGTTATCACGGTATACACACTTGTGTGAACTGATATACACATTAACTTACACAGTAGTCATACCATCACGACAAATATGATTAACCAAAACAAACAAAAACAGTAGAATAACTTTTTGATTTTATGACAAATGCAAACCAATCAGATACACCAAATAATGCCCAGAACATCCCAACTATTTTCTGGCACGACTACGAGAGCTGGGGTGCGACGCCGCAAAAAGACAGGCCAAGCCAGTTTGCTGGGATCAGAACGGATCTGGATCTCAATATTATTGGTGAGCCACTGATTGAGTATTGTCAACCAGCGCCTGACTATCTCCCGCATCCTCAGGCGTGTTTGGTTACAGGGATCACACCACAGTTAGCACTAAAAAAAGGCCTGACCGAGGCCGAGTTTATGGCAAAGATCCACGCGGAATTTGCCAAACCACAAACCTGCGTTGCTGGATATAACAGTATTCGATTTGATGATGAGCTAACCCGTTATAGCCTTTATCGTAACTTTTATGACCCCTATGAGCGTGAATGGCAAAATGGTAATAGCCGCTGGGACATCATAGATCTGGTAAGAGCCTGTTATGCGCTTCGCCCCGAAGGCATTGAATGGCCAACCAGAGAAGATGGCAATCCGAGTTTTAAACTCGAACACTTAACTGTCGCCAATGGCATTGAGCACGGTGCAGCCCACGATGCCTTGAGTGACGTTACCGCAACGATTGCGCTGGCTAAACTGATTAAAACCAAACAGCCAAAACTGTATGAGTTCTACTTTAATCACAGACATAAAAAAGCGGTGTCGAGCCTAATCGACGTTTTCAATATGCAGCCTTTAGTACACGTTTCTTCTATGTTTCCAGCACAACAAGGTTGCACCACTTGGATCGCACCGATGAGCTTTCACCCAATCAATAGTAATGCTGTGATCTGCTTTGATTTAACACAGTCGCCGGAGGTATTGAATGACCTTGACGTTGAGTCGCTCAAACAAAGGCTTTATACAAAACGCAGTGAATTGGGTGAAGATGAGCTACCAGTTGGATTAAAACTAGTACATATCAATAAATGCCCGTTGGTAGCACCAGCTAAGACCCTCTTGCCCGAAAACGCAGCAAGGCTTGGAATAGACCGCGAGCAATGCCTAGAAAACTTAAAGTATCTTAAAGCACGTCCAGAGCTAAGGGATAAGGTTGCAGAAGTCTTTAGCGATGAAAAGGGATTCGAGAAACCAAGTAATCCGGATTATCAACTCTACGATGGTTTCACTAGCAAAGCCGATAAAGCCAAATTTGCAATCATTCGCAATGCATCGCCCGAAGAGTTGGCGACCATTGAACTGGATTTTGAAGACAGCAAATTTAACACGTTGCTGTTTCGCTATCGGGCAAGAAATTGGCCGCAGTCGCTCTCACCTGCAGAGCTTGATAAATGGCGTAAATATTGCCAAAACAAGTTGATGCATAATGAAGATAATCCTTCAATTTCAGCCGAAGATTTTATGCTGGAGCTTGAAAATTTAGTCGCAGAGAATGAAGGTAATGAGCGCAATATGCAGATCTTAAAAGCCCTTTATCATTACGCTCAAAGTTTGTAATTAGCGGGTTTTCGGTCATAGAGTGTCGGCCTAAAGGCCGACCTACGGTTTTAGATGTTACCCATTTCCCAGTACTTTGGCAGGATCCGTTTTGGTGGCTTGCCAAGCAGGATATAAGCTTGCGACGACTGCCATAACAAAAGTCGCTGGAGCTTGAAAATTTAGTCGCAGAGAATGAAGGTAATGAGCGCAATATGCAGATCTTAAAAGCCCTTTATCATTACGCTCAAAGTTTGTAATTAGCGGGTTTTCGGT
>NZ_JAKEVK010000028.1:0-38479 GCF_022398435.1 Pseudoalteromonas sp. Isolate6
TAATCCCACTTGGGCCAATCTAAAGGCGAGAGCCGAAGCCCCCTTTGGTCCGTAGACATTATGCGGTATTAGCCATCGTTTCCAATGGTTGTCCCCCACCTCAAGGCATGTTCCCAAGCATTACTCACCCGTCCGCCGCTCGTCATCTTCTAGCAAGCTAGAAATGTTACCGCTCGACTTGCATGTGTTAGGCCTGCCGCCAGCGTTCAATCTGAGCCATGATCAAACTCTTCAATTAAAAGTTTTTTGTTTGAAGTAAACTTCAAACTTGCTCAATGAATTCTGTATAAATTGACTATATAGTCACTCATAAGAAATTGAGACTCTAAATTTGTTTGCGTCATCTAGCGAACTAGAATCTGCTGTTAGAACTCAACCTGTACGAGTGCCCACACAGATGATTGCTTCATATTTTTAAAGAACATTTCGAAACACTTCGTTGTTTCGAGGGGTGTGCATTCTAAGCATTCCCAATTTTTTGTCAACACTTAATTTTTAATTTCTTTAGCAGAAGTTTCGAACTTAAGTTTTACTTGACGCTAACTCGCTGCTGCTTTGCTTTTCAGCGTAGCGCCCCGTGTCAGTGAGGTCGCATTATAGGGCGATCCGATTTTAGTGCAACCCTTTTTTTAAAGAAAGTTGCGAAAAAACGTTTGTTCGAGCAAAAATAGAGCGAAACGCTTATTTTTGACACTTTCACTTATCTATTTGCAGTTTTTTCGTACTAGAGTTTTACAATTCAACACTCTACACTAGTGACACAAGACACGAGAGATGAGTAATCTAGACATGCTTAGAAGTTATAAAGGTAAATTCCCGCGCTTGGCACAAGGCGTTTATATTGATGAATCATCCGTTTTGGTCGGTGATATAGAAGTTGGCGAAGACAGCAGTGTTTGGCCATTGGTTGCAGCCAGAGGCGATGTGAACTACATCAAGATAGGTAAACGAACTAATGTTCAAGACGGCAGCGTACTGCATTTAACAAGAAAGAGCGCTTCAGTACCTGACGGTTACCCGCTTATTATTGGTGATGATGTAACTGTTGGTCATAAAGTCATGTTGCATGGTTGCAAACTTGGTAATCGTATTCTTGTGGGTATGGGTGCAATTATTATGGATAACGTCACCGTAGGAGATGACGTTATCATTGGAGGTGGTGCACTTGTCCCGCCTAATAAAAATCTTGAGTCCGGTTTTTTATATGTCGGTAGTCCGGTAAAACAAGCCAGACCCCTCACCGAACAAGAACTACAATTTTTAAAAGTATCTGCTCAAAATTACGTGGAACTCAAAGATGAATATTTAGAGGAAAGCTAAGCTTATCTCTCCCGCCTCATTAAACGCTTCATCCTCTATTAATTGCTCAGCCTGCATTTCATAATCGAATTGGTGCTGAGCAAAGTGTGCTATTGCAGCTTCCTGCTCAAGCTTAGTTGCAATTTTACAGCGGATCAGCTGACCACTGGCCATCGCCGTAAACGTTAATTCTCCCTGCTGATAACTGATGTCATCATTAAACAGTATTGCTTGGTTCATATTTCCCCTCTAATAAGCCTAAATGTTTCGGACGTATCAGGCCTCATCCCTCGCCATTGGTAAAACGCTTCTGCGGCCTGCTCAACTAACATACCTATGCCATCTATCAATTGCGTTTGTTGATTGTGTTGCGCCACCCAGTCTAAGAAACTTGTTTGCTGGTCGCTGTAGAACATATCGTAGGCAACTAAGCAGGATGTAATAACAGTAGGGCTAACGTCTGGTACTTGCCCTGTGATGCTCGATGAGGTGGAGTTAATCACAATATCGAAACCGATGTCGGGGGTATTGTTTAAGCCACACCCTGTAACCTCTCCATACGAGGCAAATTGCTTTGCTAGTTGCAATGCCTTTGACTCAGTACGGTTGGTCACGACGATCCGTTTTGCTCCGGCCTGAAGGAGCGGATAGATACAGCCTTTGGCTGCACCACCGGCACCAATCAATAGTACGGTAGCCCCCTCAAGTTTAGTTTGGTGTTTCACGAGATCTCGTACAAGACCTGCACCATCAGTATTGTCGCCTGTAATACTGCCATCTTGCTGTTTGATTAGGGTATTGACGGCACCAGCGAGCCTAGCTCGTTCGGTGAGGGTATCTGCAAAGGCAAATGCCTGCTCTTTAAAAGGTAAAGTCACATTCGCACCACAACCACCTTGGGCAAAAAATGTCGATGCAGTTTGAATAAAGGCATCTTCTGGTGCCAAAATAGCCTCGTATTCTAATTGCTGCTGGCATTGCTGTGCGAATTGCGCATGGATTGCTGGCGATTTAGAATGTTTTATCGGATTACCGAATACCGCGTATTTGTCCATCGTTATAAGAGCGCCTTGAAAGAGTCATTATGAAGCAGTTAATTAAACGTATCTTTAATAAAGATGCAACCGTAGAACAAACAAATAGTGCCCCCACTCCAGAAAAAACACCTTATGAAATCATTGGTGGAGAACAAGGCGCCCGCGATCTTGCCAACCGCTTTTACGATATTATGGCAACTGATCCCTATGCAAAGCCGCTTTACGATATGCATCCACAACCATTAGACAGGATCAGACAGGTATTTTTTGAATTTCTTTCTGGTTGGTTAGGTGGCCCAGATCTTTTTGCAGAGAAATATGGCCACCCACGTTTAAGAATGCGCCATATGCCCTTTCCTATCGACCAAGATTTACGGGATCAATGGATGCACTGTATGAATAAAGCATTAGACTTAGAGGTAGGAAATCCATTATTAAGAGAAGGATTAAGGCAGTCCCTCGCTCAACTTGCGACACATATGATTAATCAAGAATAAAACTAAAGTATTAGTTGATTAAAATTACACGGCTATTTTGCGCTAGGTCAAACCCCGTTCTTGAGTAGAGATGCATAATTACTGTTCTAATTATGAACAGGTGCGATGCGTGTGAAATCTATTCAACATAAAATTTATGCGTTACTGGCAGTGACGGGTGTCCTCGTTTTGATTGCCAGTATCCTCAGTAGTAGCAGTCAACAAAAGACTCTTGCTGAAGAAACAGTTGAAAGTAACATTAGGTTACTAGCAGATAATTACTTTGACTCTATCAATACTATGATGCTGACAGGCACCATGGCAAACCGTGAAATTTTGAGTGACAAAATTCGTAATCACCCTAATATCGAAGATGCTCACATTATCCGCTCCGAGCAAGTTAATAAGCTTTACGGTCCTGGTAATGCAAATCAAGCACCTAACTCTGAAGCTGAGTTTGATGCATTGAATGGGAAAGAAACCTTAGTTATAGAACAGCGCGATGGTAGTCGTATCATGACTTACTTAAAGCCAATGATAGCCAAGGAGGACTATAAAGGAACCAACTGCTTGGGTTGTCATCAGGCACAGGAAGGAGATGTGCTCGGTGTTGTGCGGATCAGCTACTCTCTTGCTGGCATTGATAATACTGTACACAACAATACTTGGTTTAGTACAGCACTCCTCTCCGCCATTTTTATAACCACATTTGTGATTTTAGGCGTACTTTTTAGGAAACTATTTATTGTACGACTAAAAACACTAGGCCGAACCATGCGTCTCGCAACGACGAATAAGGACCTATCATTACGAATAGACGACCAAGTCGATGACGAGCTTGGACGCTTGGCGATTAACTTCAATAAAATGATGGATAGCTTTAAAGACAATATTGCGCAGTTATCCAACTCTTCGAAAATACTTATTCACTCAGCAGAATCTATATATGCTTCAGCGGAAACTACCGAGCTGGCCATTCAAGAGCAAAAACAAGGGACGGACTCTGTTGCAGCCGCAATTAATGAGCTTGAAAGCTCTTCAAGTGAAGTAAAAAATACCACCCACTTTGCATCAGAAAAGTCGGACAGCAGCAATCACCTCGCAGAGGAAAGCATGGCTGTTGCTAATCATACTGAGCAAAGTATCAACCAATTAGCACAAGATGTAAGGCAGGCTGCAGAACAAGTTTCTCAGCTTCAAGCACAAACTCTTGAAGTAGGTAAAGTACTCGAAGTGATCAGTAGTATCGCGGAGCAAACCAATCTCTTAGCGCTTAATGCAGCAATAGAAGCCGCACGCGCAGGGGAAGCAGGTAGAGGGTTTGCAGTTGTTGCCGACGAAGTCAGAACACTTGCTACACGTACCCACGACTCAACCGATGAAATCAAACGTACTATCGATAAGCTACAGTCCGAGGCACAGCAAACCGTGGCAGCAATGAGTGCTTCTTGCGAAGAAGCAGATGATCGTGCACAGCAGGTCAAGAAAGTAGCCCAAGCGCTTAAAGACATCTCGACGCAGATGCACGAAATTAATGCTTTAAACCTGCAAATTGCCGATGCCACTGAGCAACAAAACTTGGCCGCTGAAGAAATCAATCGTAGCGTAGTGGCGATTAGCGATAATGCTGAGCGCTCGTTAGTTGATGCCCATGGCTCTAAACAGATCAGTGAAGAGTTGCTCACCCTTGCACGCGATTTAGATGAGCAAGTACGCGGATTTAAATTAAACTAAGTGAACCGCTAAAAGCAAAAAAGGAGCCGAGGCTCCTTTTTAACTCTATTACATCGCCAGCCAATTCTTTGGGGTAAGATAATTATACAGCTCAGCTTCTTTCGACCCCGGTTCGGGCTGGAAGTCATACTCCCAGCGTGCCAATGGTGGCATCGACATTAAAATAGACTCGGTACGTCCACCCGTTTGTAGACCAAACAACGTACCTCTATCCCAGACCAGATTAAATTCAACGTAACGGCCTCGGCGATATAGCTGGAATTGACGCTCCTGTTCGCTATACGGCGTATCTTTGCGTTTTTCAATAATAGGCAGATAAGCATCAAGGAAGCCATTGCCTACAGCTTGCATAAACGCAAAGCTCTTCTCAAAGCCCCATTGGTTTAAGTCATCAAAGAATAACCCACCCACACCCCGAGTCTCATCTCGGTGCTTTAAATAGAAATATTCATCACACCACTTTTTGTAGTCACCGTATACTGCGTCACCAAATGGTGCGCACAAATCCTTTGCAACTTGGTGCCAGTGCTTCACATCCTCAAGAACTGGATAAAATGGGGTTAAATCAAAACCACCACCAAACCACCAAATCGGCTCTTCACCTTCTTTCTCAGCGATGAAAAAACGCACATTGGCGTGGCTAGTTGGAATATTGGGATTCTTCGGGTGGATCACTAAAGACACGCCACAGGCATGGAAACTTCTTCCTGCTAACTCTGGACGGTGCGCCGTCGCTGAGGCTGGCATAGAAGCGCCAAAAACATGTGAATAGTTTACCCCGCCTTGCTCAATAACATCGCCATTACGGATCACGCGAGTGCGACCGCCGCCACCTTCAGCACGTTCCCAAGCATCCTCAACAAACTGAGCGTTACCATCGGCAGCCTCTAAGCCTTGGCAGATATTATCTTGTAGTTGTAATAAAAAAGCTTTTACGGTATCTAGGTTTATTTTACTCATGGTACTTTTTATCCTCGGATCACTTGGCCAGTCATTGCATTTTTAATGACGCTTGGGGTCGTATTACCGCCTAACTCACCTTCAACATAATAGCCGACTTGTGAGCCGAACTGGCGACGCGCTTCCAACAACGAAACAACCGGAGTTTGACCTGTTACATTGGCACTGGTAGATACAATCGGCTTACCAAAGCGTTGACACAACTGCTTTACAATTGGGTGGCTAGTAACACGAATAGCGATAGTGTCGTGCCCCCCTGTTAACCAATGCGGCGTACTGGCTTTCGCCGGCAATAACCAAGTAATGGCTCCTGGCCATGACGAAAAAATATCAGCGCGCTTATCCATCGGGATTATATTGTCATCCACGTAGGGTAAACATTGACCATAATTGTCGGCGATTAAGATTAACCCTTTTTCTATGGGTCGAGATTTGATTGTTAGTAACTTAGTGACCGCATCTTGGTTATCAGGATCACAACCTAAACCATAAATGGCTTCCGTCGGATAACAGATCACTTCGCCGGCTTGAAGTGCTGACTCGGGCGTTTCTATTGCCACGGCATCCGCTTTATTGTCATTACTCACGGTATTTCCACTATCTTTTGACATGATTTCTGCGGGCATTGTAGCACAGCTTTACCCGCTCGGGTTTTCTCCACTAGCACGGGCCAATGACACTCAGGGCAAGCCTGCTCTACAGGCGTGGCGTTCAAGGTATACTTACAACTTGGATACGTGTCACAACTATAAAAGTGTTTACCATACTTATTTTTACGCTGAATTAGATTACCTTTTTGACATTTTGGACACGCGGGTAAGGCCACCGAGGGTGGTGCATCTTCATGACCAATATAGTGGCAATCAGGATACCCAGTACAGCCAATAAACATGCCATAGCGGCCATTTTTTATCACTAGATCTTTGCCACATTCAGGACAAGCCACATCTTCTAGTACTTTAATTACATGACTATCATGATGTGCGAGTGGGCGAATATAAGCACAAGTAGGGTAGCTAGCGCAGCCAATAAATGGACCATTTTTACTGTTTTTGATTACCAGCTCAGAGCCGCATTCTGGGCATACTTCATACTCTTTTTCTAATGCATGTTTGTCTGCATTAAATAATGCATGGTCTATTTTACTCATCGCTTTACCACCGCCCCCTTGTGCAAGTATGCGCCTAATATAATAGCCTCGTTTTTAGGGTCAAGGAAATGATGGAAATTCCCCCTTGCAAGTATTTGATATCAGTGTTTTCAACTAAGCAGGAACATTATTTGAAAGGCGGTAAGCTGAGGTCAGAACCTCAACTTACCGAAGGAAACTTGTCATGCTAGAGCAGAGCTAATGAACTACAGATGCAGGCTCGGTAAAAATCAGATCTTCCATCTGCGCATAAGCATGCTCTTTACCCGGTACATTAAATAGCACCATTAGTATCACCCACTTTAAATCATCTAGGCTAATATAGGTTTTATCCAAGGCGAATAAGCGATCCATCACCATTTCTCTGGTGGTACTGTCAATCACTCCGACTTGTTCCACAAACATTAAAAAACCACGGCTCTCAACATCTAGCATATTGCATTCGCTATCGGTGTAAATCCGCGTTGCATGGTCCGGTTTAGCATTTAAATAGGGGTTTTCGTCACTGTGTTGTAAATCTGCAAGTTGCTCAAGCCAATCAAGCGCTTTGTATATTTCGCCTTGATTAAAGCCGGCGCGAAGGAGTTCATCGGTGAGTTCGTTTTGTTCGACAAAGATTTCTGCCTCACTGTGAATATAGTTCTCAAATAAATACATTAGAATATCAAACATCTTCTTAACCCCTCGCGAGTTTTATGTAGCCGTCGAGTACACGCTCTACTTTATCTTCGAGTTCTAGGTCCAATAGTCTGGCAATCACCTGCTCTACTGGCCACTGGGTCCTTTGCGTTAAAGTGTCTACAGTCGTCACCTCAAAGCCAAGGTTTTCTAATACAGGACATTGCTCCTCTTTTTGCTCCCCTATTTCTATACTATATAGACTGTTTTCACAAAAAAAGCTCACTTCTTCCAAAATATCCTCAATATTTTCGGTGAGTTTTGCCCCTTGCTTAATCAGGTAATGACAACCGCTACTTAATCGATTTTTAATTGAGCCTGGGATCGCAAACACTTCTTTGTTTTGCTCCAGTGCATAGCGTGCGGTGATCAGCGAGCCACTTTTTATTTCGGCTTCAACCAACAAAACACCCAAAGATAAACCCGAGATTATGCGATTACGCCGTGGAAAGTGATTACTATTTGCTTGAGTGTTTGGTAAGAACTCACTGACTACCAAGCCATGCTGTACGATGTCTTCATAAAGTCGTTGATGGCGTTTGGGGTAAACAACATCAACACCAGTCCCTAGCACAGCAATAGTTGCTCCTTGGTTATCAAGTGCACCTTGGTGCGCTGCACCATCAACTCCTCTTGCCATACCCGACGTCACTACCAGTCCCGAGCGACTTAGGCCCTGTGCAAATTCATGTGCAAGCCCAAGGCCGGTTCTCGTTGAACTACGACTACCGACAACTGCAATTTGTGGTTGCTTTAATAACGCAATATTCCCTCTGCAAAATAGCACTAATGGAGGGTTACAGATCTCTTTTAATTGCTCAGGGTATTCGGGAGAAAACAAAGATACAACATGAATTTGCTGACGTTGACAGTAAGTCAATATGTGCTCGATACGAGACCAATCTGTACACGCTAAGTTGGCTGCAACATTTTCTTGTAACCCAAGCTTACAAAGCTCAACCTGACTTAATGCGAATAATTGCGCAAGGGGGACTTGATTAAGTAATGCGGTGATAGTGTTGATACCCAGCCCCTGGCATAGGGTTAATGCAAGAGCTTGAGCTTGTTCAGTTTGTTTCATACTCTCTCCTTGAGTTCACTGACTCACTCAAGGAGATATACTACCACCTAGTTACTGGCGGTTTCCTTGAATGCTTGTACATAATCACCAACGCGGATCGGCTCTGAAGTTTCGACAACCATTGCATAGCTCAAGTCTCCGTATACTTTAAAGACCATTACTTCACCGACTTTTTCCTTTGGCATATGCCATACCACACTATCGTCGTCGTTTTCCTCACCAAACCAAGACCCCATTTCGGTGATCATCTTGTCGAGTCGAGATGCATCTTCAATATAGCGCGGACCGTGTTGGCTTTCTATAACTGTAGGCGACTGCCTTATAATATCAAGGACATGCCCCTCTTTTAACTGAGCTTTACTGCCTACATCAAGCACTACAACACTCATGGTACTAAACTCTCTGAGTTTATTATCGCTAGCAATAATACGTCCCGAAGTTTGCTGCTTTGGCCGTGTTATTGAAAACTGTGCTGGATAGCTTTGTCCCGTGGAGATGGGAAGGACAATATCACCAGCTCTAACTTCTTGTTTGGCAACTTCTAACTGTAGCTTTGCCGGACGTCCTGCTGCTAGATCACCTTGCTCGACCACATGGCCTGATCCAACTAACACGGCTTCCAAGCCAAGCTGTTGTTGACTGTCTAAGGTACGATAGGTTTCACCACGACGATAAATAGCATAGTGCCCGCCTTTAACTAAATCACCTTTGATATAAAGAAGGTGACCTGGAGTCGCATTTTTAATATTACGATTAGCCCCCAGCACAATTGGGCTCTCAGAAAACTTAGATTCAGAAAGTGCTTGCTCGAACCGCAAAAAAGGTTCCATGATGGGTAGCGGCAAGGTCGGAATGGCAGCCGCTTTTTGGTTAACAATACGTGTATGTGGTGAAAGCTTCTTCACCCCTTTATCCAGCACCAATATTGGATTACCATTTTCATCGTAAAGTAACTTAAGACTGTCCCCAGGATAAATCAGATCTGGGTTTTGTATGTTCGGATTCCACTGCCACAACTGCTTCCACTTCCATGGAGAACGTAAGTACATTTTTGAAATATCCCACAAGGTATCGCCTTTTTTCACCACATAGCGCTGGGGTGCATCTGCTTTTACAGCCAAAGTGTCCGCTTTCACAGAGAAAACAGAGCAGCTAGCGAGTATTAATGCAGCAATCGAATATTTCATGATGGCTTCCTTGTGGTTATTTTTGGTTATTATCCACCAAAACCTGTTAAAGGGGAACTTGAATGGCTAAAATAAGACCATACACTAGCTTACAACAGCTTACACGATAAATTGATTTAGGGTAATCATGGCCATATTAGAAGTTTTAAAGTTTCCAGATGAGCGTTTACGCACTGTTGCACAGCCTGTAGCAGAGATTAATGACGAAGTACGTCAAATAGTTAAGGACATGCTGGAAACTATGTATGATGAAAATGGTATCGGTCTTGCGGCTACGCAAGTTGATATTCATCAGCGCATTGTTGTTATTGACGTTTCTGAAGAGCGCAACGAACCGCGCGTCTTAATCAACCCAGAAATAACTAAGCGTGATGGTTCTACGGTGAGCGAAGAGGGCTGCTTATCTGTACCATATTCATATGCAAAAGTTGATCGCGCTGAAACAGTCACAGTGAAGGCAACAAACGAACATGGTGAAACATATGAGTTAGATGCTGATGGTCTACTTGCCGTTTGTATTCAACACGAACTAGACCACTTAGTTGGCAAGCTATTTATCGATTATCTATCGCCACTAAAGCGTAATCGTATTCGTAAGAAGCTTGAAAAAGAAGCTAAGCTCGCTGCAAAGCAAGCTTAACCAATGTCTAACTAACCGACTTTAGGATATTTCGTGAGTAATCCTTTGCGTATCGTTTTCGCAGGCACGCCTGATTTTGCAGCGCGCCACCTTGACGCTCTTATACAATCACAACATGACGTCGTGGCAGTATACTGCCCGCCAGACCGCCCTGCAGGACGCGGGAAAAAACTTAAAGCATGTGAAGTAAAAGTACTAGCACAAGAGCATGATCTTCCTGTATTGCAGCCACAATCTCTCAAAACACCAGAAGCACAAGCAGAGCTTGCAGCGCTTGAAGCCGATGTCATGATTGTTGTTGCTTATGGTGTACTTCTTCCGAAAGCCATTTTAGATACGCCTCGGCTAGGTTGTCTAAATGTACATGGTTCGATCTTACCAAGATGGCGAGGAGCCGCTCCAATCCAACGCGCCGTTTGGGCTGGAGACAGTGAAACCGGTGTGACGATAATGCAAATGGACGAAGGTCTAGATACTGGCGATATGTTACATATTGCTCGCTGCCCTATAACCGCAACAGATACGAGTGCGGATTTATACAACAAACTTGCGCTGCTCGGCCCCGATGCGCTTATCGAGACACTAGCACGCTTGTCTGCTGGTGAGATCACACCAGAAAAGCAAGACGATACGCTAGCGAATTATGCTAAGAAGTTGAGCAAAGAAGAAGCCAATATTGACTGGCAAATGGAGGCTGCGCAAATTGAACGTAACATCCGTGCATTTAATTCATGGCCGGTTTGCTTTACCAATATGGCGGGTAACAGCGTCAAGATTTGGCAAGCCAAGGTAGTGGACGAACAAGGTGATGCAGGACACGTACTTCGCGCAGATAAGCACGGTATCGTTATTGCCTGTGGCACACAGGCATTAGAGATCCACACTCTGCAGCCTCAAGGGAAAAAGCCGATGTCTGCACAAGACTTTTTAAATGGTCGAGCCGACTGGGTAGCAATTGGCGCTAAGGTTGGTGAAGCGTGAGTAATGTTCGCGCACTCGCTGCCCAAACCCTATTTCAAGTCGTCGATAAAGGCGCGTCGTTAAGTGCTCAATTACCACTTGCCACCAGCCAGTTAGACGGTAAAGACAGAGCTTTGCTACAGCAGATTTGCTATGGCGTATTGAGATATTTACCGTCTTTAGAGCATTACTGCCAACAACTGCTAGATCAGCCCTTAAAAGGTAAGCGACGTGTTTTCCAGTTTTTGTTGTATGTGGGTATTTACCAACTTCAGCATATGCGTGTCCCTGCTCACGCCGCGGTTGCCGAGACCGTAAACGCATTGACGCCTCTTAGAGCGCCCGGCATGAAAGGCTTGGTTAATGCGATTTTACGTAACTTCCAGCGCCATCAAGTCGAGCTAGAAACCAGTGCTACCGAGATCCCAGCTTGCTTATACAACCACCCTGGCTGGTTTATTAATCAACTAAAAGCAGCTTACCCAACGCAGTGGCAAGCTATTTTAGAAGCGAATCAACAGCAGGCACCAATGTGGCTACGTGTAAACCAATCGCAATTCTCTACTGTCGATTATGCAGCAATGTTAGATCAAGAAGGGATAGCCTATCAGCTTCATAATGAGTATCCAGACGGGATCTTGCTTGATAGCCCAATTGACGTTTATGCGCTTCCACAATTTGCCGCAGGTGCTTGCTCAGTGCAAGATGCAGCCGCCCAAAAAGCCGCAAGATTATTAGCACCACAATCAAGTGAAAATATTCTTGATGCTTGTGCCGCTCCTGGTGGTAAGACTTGCCATATTTTGGAGTTAGCAGACGCTAAAGTGACTGCAGTAGATGCTGATGGGGCGCGCTTACAGCGTGTGGAGCAAAACCTTGAACGGATCGGATTGTCGGCCAAATGTCTCGAGGGCGATGCAAGTGACCCCGAAGCATGGTGGGATGGCGAGCTATATGATCGTATCTTGTTGGATGTTCCTTGCTCTGCAACAGGTGTTATTAGACGACACCCTGATATCAAGTGGCTGAGACGAGCTTCAGATATTGATAACTTGGTGACGTTACAGGCACAAATTATTGATAAAATCTGGCCATTACTCAAGCCCGGTGGCACACTAGTTTATGCTACCTGTTCAGTACTGCCACAAGAGAACCAGCAACAGATCAGACGTTTTCTTTCAGTGACTCCTGATGCGGCCCTTGTTCCTTTACATGATGCAGACACACAAACACAACCAGGCTTGCAGCTATTACCCGGATTAAGTGATGGGTTTTACTACGCAAAGTTGACAAAACAATAATAGAAAATCGACCGTAACCAATATGAAAATCATCATCTTAGGCGCCGGCCAAGTCGGCGGGACACTAGCAGAAAATCTCGTCGGTGAAGAAAATGAAATTACCGTTGTCGACATCGATGGCGAGCGCTTAAGAGAGCTGCAAGACAAATACGATCTACAGGGAGTCACTGGTCACAGTGCTCACCCTGAGATCTTGCGTCAAGCTGGTGCCGAAGATGCCGACATGATAATCGCCGTAACCAGCTCAGATGAAGTGAATATGGTTGCGTGTCAGGTCGCCTATAGTATTTTCAATACGCCGACCAAAATTGCGCGGATCCGCTCTGAGCAATACTTAAAGTACAAAGAAAAGCTGTTTCACAATGACGACCTACCTGTCGACCATTACATCGCACCGGAGCAGCTAGTAACGCAATATATTCGCAGGCTAATAGATTACCCAGGCGCTTTGCAGGTGCTGCAATTTGCCGAGGGCATGTTGTCACTCGTGGCGGTTAAAGCTTATTACGGCGGTTTACTCGTTGGCTATGCACTTTCTGCATTAAAAGAGCATATTCCAAACGTCGATACCCGCGTTGCCGCTATTTATCGTCAGGGCAAAGCCATCAAGCCACTCGGCACCACCGTAATTGAAGCTGACGATGAAGTTTTCTTTATCGCTGCGACTAAGCATATTCGAGCGGTCATGAACGAGCTACAAAAGCTTGAACGCTCTTACAAGAAAATTATGATTGCCGGTGGCGGTAACATAGGTGCGGGACTCGCCAGTTCATTAGACAAGAACCATAGCGTTAAGCTTATTGAACGCAATCAAGCTCGTGCCACGCAGTTGTCTGAAACGCTCGATAATACGGTGGTTTTTTGTGGCGATGCCTCAGACCAAGAGCTGTTATCAGAAGAACATATAGAGCAAGTAGACGTGTTCATCGCAGTGACGAACGACGACGAAGCCAACATTATGGCTGCGATGCTTGCAAAGCGCATGGGTGTACAAAAGACCATGGCGCTTATTCAACGTGGTGCCTATGTTGACCTTGTGCAAGGTGGCGACATTGATATTGCTATCTCACCACAACAAGCGACTATCTCAGCACTACTCACCCACGTTCGCCGTGGTGATATCGTTAACGTATATTCATTGCGTAAAGGGGCAGCAGAAGCCATTGAAGCTGTCGCACATGGTGATGAGAACACCTCTAAGGTTGTCGGCCGTGCAATTCGAGATATTAAATTACCACCAGGCGCGACCATTGGTGCCATTGTCCGTGATGAAGATGTACTGATCGCACATGACGATACCATTATTCTCTCAGGCGACCATGTGATTATGTTCCTGATCGATAAAAAGCAAATCGGTGTTGTGGAAAAACTCTTCCAAGTAAGCGCTTTATTTGTTTAAAGCGCCATATTCGCTAAGTCTCTTGTTGATCTTGAAAAATAGACAAATCGATTAGGTAATCTTTTAATACACCACGGATTATGTCTGGAGCTGAAGTTAAGTGAATACCTAAAGAGACGATTTGATCATGACTTTTTATGCGTCGAATATCCCCTTCAAGCGCGATCTGATTCCCTTCTTTGCCTTCAATGAAAACCTCACATTTCAGCCCCTCTTCCATATACTCAGCATCAATAGACGTTAAATCTAACTGTAACCCAGCAAGTGAAATGTCTTTTATCACACCAACATCTTTGCTGCCGTGGCAGTGAAACTTTGCGGGGATTAAGGTTGGTATCCTATTTTGCGAACGGAGTTTATAGGTTTGTACTTTTTCGGGTAGATAAAGAAAAATAAGCCGCGCGGGATGGACTGAAACCGCTTTGATTTGCGATTTGAATGCAATGACTTGGCCATCACTATTTTCGAGCAAAGCTCGAACAATAACCGACGTCCCTTCCATCACATAGTCCAGCGCCGCGCCTAATCGCTTAGGGTTGGGATGGTTAAGAATTAAAAACGCCCCTTGGAGCATACCGACATATTCTGTTTTTATTCTTTTGCTATTTGCCGGTAAGCAAATTTCCAAATCAACAATACTTCCTGCGCTGATTGCGGTGAGCAAAGCTTCTTGCCCAACCTCCTGAGTTTTTAACATGGCTCCAACCCTTCCTGAGTGCACTCTACTACTTTTTTATTGTAGCAGTTTTGGTGGAAGGCCATTTAAAACTGAATTAAGGTTAATTACAACTCTGCGCCTCTCAGTAATGCTAAAAAGTGATCATCATTTTATTAAAAAATGACTTCTTAGCATTATTGCACCGTCTCTTAACGTCATCATTCTACTCTGTATTTCAAGTGAGCTCTGCGCCATGGCAAGCTCTTCACCCTCAATAAACAACATCATAGGTTCGCTGTTTCGCTTAGCAACAAACAATATACCCGAGACATCATGTTTAAATAAGCAACCAGCACCTTCAGCTTCTAGGCAATCAACAATTGCCGGTATTTGGCGCTTTTGCCATAGCTCATTTTCTGAGATCACCTTCACAATAAATCGCGCACCGCTTTCACAGCCAATGTGATGAAACAAGTCATAGGATTGTGCACCACTATCTATGGTTGGTTGATTGACTCGCAAATACCCAACTTCTTCGATCAAGCTGTTCAGCTGCATTACGCTTTGCTCTATAAGCTGCGCGCCAAAGCCCAGCTCATGGCTAGCAGCAAATCCTTTAATCACTTTAAACCCTTTATCTGAAAAGCGTGTGGCAAGCAAGGTAGTCACCTCCAAGTTAAATCGTTGTAAAAATACTGACACTTGAAAACCCCGAAAATCCGAGTTTTTGAAATTTTTATTAACTTTTTCTTTGCGAAGTTCAAAAATAAGATGACAATTCGTCACACTCAGAGAAGAGGGCTTTGCGCGTGGGCTTTCAGCAACGTAAGCCCACTCGATTTGGCGTGGTTAACCACGCCAGAAGGTAGGAGTAAATAGCACTAACAATGTGAAGATTTCTAAACGACCAAAGACCATAGCCAAAGTAAGGATCCACTTTGCAGCATCGCTAATATCGCCATAGTGCGCCGCAACATCTCCTAATCCGGGACCTAAGTTATTTAGGCAAGCCGCAGTTGCTGAAAATGCAGTAATGTTATCAAGTCCAGTCCCCAGTAATGCAATCATAATAATCACAAATACTAGTGCATAGGCTGAGAAAAACCCCCATACCGCTTCGACTACTTTGTCTGGTAGTGCCTTCCGACCCAGCTTTATCGAGTAAATAGCACGCGGGTGCACTAAACGATTCAGCTCACGGATCCCCTGTAAATAGAGCAAAAATACGCGTACAACCTTCATCCCCCCACCTGTAGAGCCAGCACAGCCACCAATGAAACTTGAGAAAATCAAGAGAATAGGTAAAAACAATGGCCACGTTGAGAAGCTATCGGTGGCAAAACCTGCTGTAGTGCTAATTGAAACAGCCTGAAACATCGCTTGATCTAAGGTCTCATCACCCGTTTCATAGACATTGTTTGAAGACAGTACCGCAAAACAAATTACCACCAACGCTAGTTGGATAAACAGAAAGACTTTAAACTCAGGATCTCGCAAATAAGCTTTAATATTACGGCTCGATACCGCAGCATAATGTAGCGAAAAGTTAATGGCAGCAATCAATAAAAAGACGACACAAATAACATTGATAAGTGGATTATCAAAGTAGCCCATAGAAGCATCATAAGTCGAGAAGCCACCGATGGCTATCGTGGCAAACGCATGGCAAATAGCATCAAACCAATTCATTCCCGCTATCCAGTAAGCCACTGTACAAGCCGCCGTTAGCGACACATAGATATACCAAAGGTGCTTGGCGGTATCAGCAATGCGCGGTGTCATCTTCGAATCTTTAACGGGACCTGGTGTCTCAGCACGATATAACTGCATACCACCAACCCCAAGCATTGGGAGAACGGCTACAGCCAAGACGATGATCCCCATACCACCGAGCCACTGCAACTGTTGGCGATAGAACAATACCGCTTTGGGTAAGTGTTCTATACCCGTCAATACCGTAGCCCCTGTCGTTGTCAGCCCAGAAAAAGCTTCAAAAACGGCATCTGCGAGGGATAGATTCGGCTTATCTAGGAAAATGAGCGGCAATGATGCAAACGACCCCAGTACCAGCCAGAATAAGACAACGATTAAGAACCCCTCTCTGGCTTTAAGATCACCGTTTTCCTTGCGGTTTGGGTAGTACGCAAACAGACCCATTAGCACACTAAAGATGAAAGCTAAAACAAAAGGTACACCACCACCATCTTTGTATATCAAAGATACAATGGCTGGTGGCACCATAGTGATACTAAATAGAGCGACTAACTGCCCGAGTATTTTTATTATGGTACGAAATTGCATTTTGTACGCTGCGCTTTTTGTTATTTAACCAGAGGTTAATGAGTGAATGTAAAGAAGTAGAGCCTACTCCTTGAGTTCCTTAAATAATACAACACCATTAGTTAATTCATAAATAGCATCAATGATTTGTTGTGTTTCACGACTATCTACTGCTATTTGCCAAGTAATATTAGCAGCGTATTCTTTATCTAAATTTAGCACTGTAAACTGACTTTGTAATAGCTGCTCTATCACACCCTGAAGATGGTAATCACTCTGGCCAACAATGATAGAAGCCGGTACTTTTTTAGTCGTACTTAGCTGTGCTAGCGCGTTGTTAAGCGTGCCCCCATAGGCTCTGACTAACCCCCCAGTGCCAAGTTTTATACCGCCAAAATAACGCGTCGTCACCGCTGTGATCTCACCAATTCCAGATCCCATCAGTACATTTAGCATAGGCTTACCTGCTGTGCCATTAGGCTCACCATCATCAGAAAACCCTAATACATGGCTGCCACCTGGAGCTCCAGCAATATGTGCCCAGCAATTGTGTCTTGCATCGGGATACGCATCATTAATCTGTTTTATGAACGCTTTTGCATCTTCGATGGTTGGCGTATGGGCCAAATGTACGATAAACGTACTTTTCTTAATTTCCTCGTGATGGCTTATAGACTCACTCGGAATGAAGTATTCAGACATAATGTTCCAAACTAAAAGGGAGCCAATCGGCCCCCAAATATACTTGTTTTCAGCGCTAGAAATTAGCTTACTTGAGACCGAAGTCTCGCGTCATGTTTTCTAATCTATCTTCATGCACAATGATATTATCTTCAATACGGATACCACCGTAAGGCTTCAGTGCATCAATCTTATCCCAATTGATATACTGCTTGTTATCTGTTTGCGCCAAGTCTTCTAGCAATGAATCAATGAAGTATAACCCAGGCTCAATAGTAAACACCTGATTAGCCTCTATCTTACGAGTACAGCGCAAAAACGGGTGGCCTTCTGGTGGTGCTTGGTGCGTACCAGCTTCATCAGCCATAAATCCGCCCATATCGTGTACCTGCAGGCCAATATGATGGCCAAGACCATGAGGGAAGAAAGTGGAAGTAATCCCCTTCTCGACGATAGCCTGAGCATTAAGCTTAACAATACCAAAGTCACTCAGCACTTGCGCCACGCGATTGTGACAATCGATATGCAGCTCCCCGTACAGTTTGCCCGGTTGCAATGCTTTGCCTAACTCTATTTGGTGATCGTTCATGACTTTCACCAATTCGGCAAACTCACCTTGCTTAGCGAAATCATAAGTACGGGTAATATCTGACGCATAACCGTTAAAGTTTGCACCAGCATCAATTAAAAATGATAAGTGCTTGCTAGGCGCTTTACGCTCAAAATGGGTATAGTGCAAAATCGCACAATTTTCATTCAGGGCAACAATATTGCCGTATGGCGTATCGTTTTCCATATGCTGAGTCGCATTTAGATAAGCTTGTTGAATTTCAAACTCGGAGCCACCAGCAAAAAAGGCATCGCGCGCCGCCGTGTGACCAAGCACACCTAGACGGCTTGCTTCACGTAAACATGCCATTTCATACTGAGTTTTATATGCACGATGATAATGCAAGAAGTTCATCACCGGCTCTGGATTCACTTGAGTAAAGCCAAGTGCTTGTGCAACTTCTAAATATTCACCGATATAGGCATAGTTTGCTTTGTCGTACGGTAGTAACTGTTCAACCTGATCTGGCTTAACCAGCAGTTGAATATCAAAATATTCTGCCCAAAAATCTCTTGGCTCGTCAGGCACTTTATGCCAAAAATCAACCGGGCGATAAAAAATGAGTTTCGGCTTGTCACTGCCATTGACCACAATCCAGCAGTGCGGGTTATCGAGAACAGGCAACCAAGCTTTAAATTGCGGGTTAACTTTAAACGGATAGTACATATCATCAAGGAATTGGCGCTTTGCTTGCCCCGAGTGGATCACAAGTCCATCCAGCCCTTCTCTATCTACTATCGCTCTTGTACGCTGTTGCAACGTGGCAATATGCTCTGCGTATAAATTTGCTAACTTATCCATGGTGTACCCATTTTCAAAAATTCACATACTTTCGAGTCTATCATAGCTGTTACCTAAAAACGACGAACTGAGTCTAAGCACCAGCCATGTGCGGTCATTTCACAATTTTCATATCCAAGATGCTTGCCAATATATTGCCATCACGACCAAGGCGAGTATGGTAAACCTGTCGATATGCCATCACATTTTTCACGTAGTCTCGTGTTTCTCTGTACGGGATCAACTCAATCCAAAGCTCAGCAGGCATGGCCTCTGAAGGCAGCCAACGCTTAATTCTATGATAGCCCGCGTTGTACGACGCTGTCGCCAAAATCTCATTTCCGGCATTCTTACGCTTCAAGTATTCTAAATAACTAGTCCCCAAGCGAATGTTTGTAGCCGGATGATAGAGGCGATTTTTTGCCACGCGTTTGCGGTTGTTGACATATTTGGCGGTGCTTGGCAGCAGCTGCATTAAACCGTGGGCATTCGCACTCGAGCGTGCATCTGGTGCGAAAGAGCTTTCTCGGCGAGCAACCGCGATACTCCATGCGACATCGACTCGATTACGCTCACTATATTTAGTGAACAGATCTTTAAACGCCATCGGGAAACGCAAATCAACATAGTCCCATGCTTTGATCTGTGCAAGGGTAAAAATAGTGCTGTCATACCAATCAAACTCTGCAGCCAATATGGATGCAGCAAGCTTTTCTTCTTTGCTTGAGGTGTTAGTAAGGTAGTTCCACTCTCGGCGTGCTTGAGTATATCTTTCCAGCTCGTATAAAGCCTTTGCCCGCTTGAAGCCTGGCGCATGGGATACCCGTTCTACAATGCTAGGTTCAACATTTAACGGCGCTTCATTCAGTGAGACTGGTAATCCTAAACGTGCAGCAGCCAAAAAGCCGTAGTAATCACGCTCTTGTGCTAATTGCTGCCAAATCTCATTAGCTTTGGCCAACTCGTCACGCTTCGCGAGGCTATATGCAAGCCAGTATTGTTGACCATTACTAAGCTGCTCGTGACCCACGAATAAGGCCGAAATCCCTTCCCAATCTTGCTCTTTCAGCATGTTACTCATCAGCCACTGTAATAGCTTTTTGTCCTGCAACGATTTAGGCACTTTATTGAGCCAAAATCGTGCGTCTTCATGGCCTTTAGACGCAAGCGCCAGAGCAAAGCGATAAGCAACGCTATCCTTTTGCTGCTGAGTAAAGGTAAACATATCCAGCATCTTCTGCCATGCACGCAGCGCTAAATCGGGGTCACGCCAAATCAGGCGCCTTACGCCATATACCGCTATTTCGGCTTCTTTTTCGGTACGTTTACTAAAGCGATAAAGCCCAGCTGCCGCACTCGGATCTTGGCGAACCTTTTTATAAAGCTCGGCAAGATAAGCTTCATTTTTTGGTAATAGCTTCTCAAGATAATCTAGCAATGACGCTTGACCGGATTGCGCGGCATTAGTAATTCGCTGCCAGACACGCTCGGGCGTCCTATACCCTGCTTTTTGCCATTGTTTAAAAAGACCATCACAAGCTCTGGGCTGAGACTTTCCCACCGTCCAAATATCTGTCACCTGATCAAGAATCGCTTTTTTGGGGGCGCCCAAATCCAACTGATACGCCAAATACGTGCACTTGAGTTCAACATCACTGGTTTCACGATAAAACTCAATGAATCGTGCTTTCTTTTTATACCGCTTTAAATAATCGAGCCAAGCTGAGCGTACAGGCCATTCTAATGGAGTGTGCTCGTATACCGTTAAAAAATGCTGAATTTCCTGCTGGTACTTGAGCTTAGGATGACGCTTGTAAAACGCCATTTCAACATATGGCTTAAGTGGGTGATCGAGCTGCGCTACCGCAGCTTTAAAATTACTATAATTACCAGACCAAGCGATACGCTCAGCCTCTTTAAATTCGTCGAGAGTGCTGTCGGCTGCACAGAGCCAGCTCACCATACACAAGCTGCCCGCAGCTAAGCGGCGTAACCAATATGTCATGCAAACCCTTTTTTATTTGCCAAAAGAATACACACCTAAATTGAAATACAGCCAAATTATGCTTATCTAAAGATGGCGCTGAAGACCAAAAGCTCGGCCTGTCACTCGCGAGCACGCTCATAAATGACACTAAATGCGAGGTGTGTTAAGCCACCATAGCAAACCGACTCAGGTATTTCAGTAAATGTGCGGTAAATTTTTCATTGCAATTTGCCGCCAAAGGATCCACACTGATTGAAATTACAACTCATCGTACCAGTGTAAAGCACGGGAGAACATGTATGTTAATCAAACGCGAGTCCTTTGTAGTTGATTTTTGCAAAGGCAATATCGCTGAGTTTAAGTTTTGCCTACCAGGCTCAGTAAATAAACTATCTCAGCAAGTACTTAAGGAAAGCCACGAAGCGCTTATCGAATTGAGCCAGCGCGATGACATCGAAGGCTTAATTTTTACCAGTGACAAAGACCACTTTATTGTTGGCGCTGATATTTTCGAATTCCTTCCGACTTTCCAACGCCCAGAAGAAGAGCTTGTTGGTTGGATTAAAAGCGCAACCGATGTCTTCGACGCAATAGAAGATTTACCTTTCCCTACACTATCTGCAGTAAATGGCCTTGCGCTTGGCGGTGGCTGCGAGTGGTTGCTCGCCACGGACTACCGTATCGCAACTGACAATGCAAAAATTGGCCTACCAGAAGTTAAGCTTGGCATTATGCCAGGCTTTGGTGGTACCGTAAGACTTCCTCGCTTAATCGGCGCTGACAACGCAATGACGTGGATCACCACAGGCCAAGAAAACCGAGCGAATGATGCGCTAAAAGTGGGTGCGGTTGACGGTGTAGTGCCTGCTGACAAACTCATGGCTGCCGCTATTCGTACCTTAGAGCAAGCTATTGCAGGTAAATTGGATTGGCGCGCAAAACGCCAAGTTAAGCTTGACCCATTGAAAATGAACCGTGTTGAGCAAGGCATGAGCTTTGGTATGGCAGAAGGCATGGTAATGGCAAAAACCAAGGGCCATTACCCAGCACCAATGATGGCGGTACAAACGCTTAAAGCAGCAGCTAACCTTAGTCGCAGCGAAGCGATGGCACTCGAAAATCAAAACTTTGCTAAGCTTGCCAAAACGGCAGAAGCCGCAGCACAAACTGGTATTTTCTTAGCGGATCAATACATCAAAACGGTTGCCAAGAAGCAAGCAAAGCAAAGCAACACCGAGATTAAGCAAGCGGCTGTGCTAGGTGCTGGAATTATGGGTGGCGGTATCGCTTACCAATCAGCCTACAAAGGCACACCAATCGTCATGAAAGACATCCAGCAAGGTGCCCTAGACCTTGGTATGGGTGAGGCTGCAAAACTACTTGGTAAGAAAGTACAGCGCGGCCACATGTCGATGGATAAAATGATTGCCACTTTAGGTAAAATCAAACCAACGCTTAACGACCAAGATTTACAAGGCTCAGATATTATTGTTGAAGCCGTTGTTGAGAATCCAAAGATCAAAAAATCGGTCTTGGCGAGTCTTGAATCGCAACTGCCTGAGGGCACAATTCTAACATCAAACACATCGACTATTCGTATTGATGAGTTAGCAACCGCACTTGAGAAGCCAGAAAACTTCTGTGGTATGCACTTCTTTAACCCAGTGCCAAAAATGCCATTGGTAGAAATCATTCGCGGCGAACAAACATCGGATGAAACCGTTGCCGCAGTGGTAGATTATGCCTTAAAGCTTGGCAAGTCTCCTATCGTTGTTAACGATTGCCCAGGTTTCTTCGTGAACCGTGTTCTATTCCCTTACTTTGCAGGCTTCAGCCAACTTGTTGTAGAAGGTGCTGACTTCGCAAAAGTAGATAAGGTGATGGAAAATGTCTTCGGCTGGCCAATGGGCCCTGCGTACCTACTAGACGTAGTGGGTATTGATACGGCAAACCATTGTACTGGCGTAATGGCTGATGGCTTCCCTACTCGTATGGCACGTAAAGACAAAGATCCTGTCGCTGTACTTGCGGCTGCCGAACGCTTTGGTCAGAAAAACCAAAAAGGCTTCTACCAATACGCACCAGATCGCAAAGGTCGTCTGAAGAAGAGCAAAGACGACAGCGCGCTTGAGTTGCTAAGCAGCATTTGTGACGCACCCACTGAATTTGATAAACAAACGATTATTGAGCGTTGTATGGTGCCAATGATCAATGAAGTATTACTGTGTCTACAAGAAAACATTGTTGCTTCACCGCAAGAAGCAGACATGGCACTGATCTACGGTATTGGCTTCCCTCCATTCAGAGGTGGTGCATTCCGCTATCTAGACCAAATCGGCCTTGCAAACTTTGTAGCAATGGCTGACAAGTACGCTCACCTTGGTGAAATTTATCAAGTTTCTGAGCAAACTAGACAGTGGGCAGATGAAGGTAAAGTGTTCTATCAAGTGGAGGGCCAGTAACATGGAAAACGCGGTAATCGTAGATTGTATTCGTACCCCAATGGGCCGTTCAAAAGGCGGTGTATTTAAGCATAAACGTGCCGAAGACCTCAGCGCACACTTGATGAAAGGCCTACTTGAGCGTAACCCTCAAGTAGCACCAGACTCAATTGACGACATTTACTGGGGTTGTGTACAGCAAACGTTAGAGCAAGGCTTTAACGTTGGCCGTAACGCTGCACTATTGGCAGGTATCCCTCATACTGTACCTGCGGTAACGGTTAACCGTCTATGCGGTTCATCAATGCAAGCATTACATGACGCAGCTCGCGCTATCATGACAGGTGCTGGTGACACTTACCTTATCGGTGGTGTTGAGCACATGGGTCACGTACCAATGACACATGGTAATGACTTTCACCCAGGCCTTGCGACATCAGTTGCACAAGCTGCTGGTGTGATGGGGTTAACGGCTGAGTACTTAGCGCTGATGCACGGTATCAGTCGTGAGCAGCAAGATGAATTTGCCGTACGTTCACACCAGCGTGCACATGCCGCAACCCTTGAAGGGCGTTTTGCAAAAGAAATCCTACCAATGGAAGGTCATGATGCCGATGGCACGCCAGTGCTTGTCGAGCATGACGAAGTTATCCGTCCAGAGACAAGCCTAGAAGGTCTAGGACAGCTACGTCCTGTATTTAACCCAGCATCAGGGACGGTAACTGCAGGTACCTCTTCAGCGCTGTCTGACGGTGCTTCTGCTATGTTGGTCATGAGCGAGTCCAAAGCAAGAGAACTCGGCCTTCCAATTCGTGCTCGTGTTAAGTCAATGGCAGTCGCAGGTTGCGATCCTTCCATCATGGGTTACGGTCCAGTTCCGGCATCACAAAAAGCCTTAAAGCAGGCGGGCATTACTATCGATGATATTGATGTTGCTGAACTAAACGAAGCCTTTGCAGCACAATCACTACCAGTGCTAAAAGACCTAGGTCTACTAGACAAGGTAGATGAGAAAGTAAACCTAAACGGTGGTGCAATTGCACTCGGCCACCCACTTGGTTGCTCAGGTTCACGTATTAGCACAACGCTTATCAACTTAATGGAAGAGAAAGGCGCGAAGTACGGCCTTGCAACTATGTGTATTGGTTTAGGCCAAGGCATCGCTACCGTATTCGAGCGCGTAGATAACTAATTCCAACCAGCTGGTACTGGGCTCTTTAAGACAATACCAGCGCACAACTTCAACTTGGTGACCAAGGCAAAACGGCACAGCTGTTTTGCCTTTTTTATTACCTGCATTTACCTCACCTCGGTTGGCAAAGACATGAGTTATCCAAACTTGAGCTTACTTACAACATGCGGTTAAAATAGCAGTTTTCCTAACTAACAACGTAACGAACAAGGCCACCCACAATGAGTTTTGATAATACCGACCATACCTTAGATGCAGTAGGCTTACGTTGTCCGGAACCGGTAATGATGATTAGAGGCATGGTGAGAAGGATGAACTTAGGTGAGACTTTGTTAGTTATCGCAGATGATCCATCAACGACAAGAGACATTCCGAGCTTCTGTGAATTTATGGATCACACTTTGGTAGCCAAAGCAGTGGCTGAATCTCCCTACAAATATGTGATTAAGAAAGGTCAGTGATCTCCTCTTTAACACTATTTGTATTTGAACTCATGAGTCATAGACAATAAAAAAGCGGCATCTGCCGCTTTTTTAAGATTTTACAATCACCACCTTTGGTGAGCGAGGATTACGATAATCTAAGCGGATTTCGTACCAACCTTTTTTACTTGGCTTGAAACTAAAGTAGTTATACACCGTGTTACAATCCGCGACCAGCGGTTGTCCTAGCGTTAACTGCCCTTCACTCTTATAGCCACAGTTGTAGCCTTCACTCCACTGCTCATCAGCAATTTTAAATTCATACACTTTACCTGGGCTCATGAATCTTGCTTTTGTTGCGTAGATCCCCGGTTGTGTTTCTTCAAGGCGATACTGAGGTTCGGCATCCCACAGAGTGAAGTCACCGCGTAAATACATTGTCTTATCCAACTCACCAGCAACAACCGGTGAAGTTGACGTTGTTGGCAATTGAAAGTTACTACTACAAGCGGTAAGTGCTAATAGCGCAATCGCCATTGCCCCTTGTTTTTTAATCATAGCTAGACAGCCTTTTACTTGCTTTTACCAATCAGCAAAAAGCCAGCAGTTGCTGGCTTTTGTATCAGCAATTAATTTTGTAACACTGAAATATCTGCAGTATTAAGGAATAGCTTACTCAACTGACTAAGTAGTGCTAAACGATTGGCTTTAACCGCTTCATCGTCCGCCATTACCATAACGTTATCAAAGAAGTTATCTACTGCTTCACGTAGACTCGCTAAACGCGTCAGTGCAGTTTGATAATCACCTTCAGCATAAACAGGTGCAAGCTCAGCAGTTAACGCAGCAACTTGTGCAGCCAATGTTTGCTCAGCTTCTTCTTGCAGGAGTGAGCTCTCCACCGCAGCTTCTGAGGCGACGTTATTCTTCGCTAGAATGTTGTTTACACGCTTATTGGCAGCGGCTAACGCCTCAGCTTCCGTCAACGTTCTAAAGTGACTAACCGCTTTTACTCGGCGATCAAAATCAACTGGGCTCGTTGGACGTCTTGCAAGTACTGCTTGGATCACATCTACGCTGATACCTTCATCTTGGTACCAGGCACGGAAACGACCTAACATAAACTCAACCACTTCATCGGCAACATTTGCATTGCTTAGCTTATTACCGAATAACGTCATTGCTTTGGCAACGATATCCTGAATGTCTAATGGCAGTTCTTTTTCTACCATAATACGCAATGCGCCGATGGCAGCACGGCGAAGTGCAAACGGGTCTTTATCGCCTTTTGGTGTCTGGCCGATACCAAAAATGCCAACCAGAGTATCAAACTTATCCGCAAGCGCCACAGCAAAACTGATTGGGTTAGACGGTAAATTATCACCCGCAAAACGCGGCATATATTGCTCATTTTGTGCTAGTGCAACTTCTTCCGCTTCACCATCAATACGCGCGTAATGCATACCCATCACGCCCTGAACGTCAGTAAACTCCATGACCATTTCAGTCATAAGATCCGTTTTACTTAGCAAACCTGCACGCTCTGCTAGCGCCTTATCAGCACCAAGCAGCTCCGCAATAAAACCTGCGAGTGCCGAAATACGCTCTGACTTGTCTTTTAGTGTGCCAAGCTGCTTCTGAAATAACACTGAATCAAGTGACTCAAGACGGCTTTCCAGCGTTTTCTTCTTATCCGTTTCAAAGAAGAACTGAGCATCTGCCAGACGCGGGCGAACCACTTTCTCGTTACCCGAGATCACCACGCTCGGATCTTTACTTTCAATGTTAGAAACAAACAAGAACTTGTTGATCAAGTTGCCTTGCTTATCTAACAGTGGAAAGTACTTTTGGTCGTCTTTCATGGTGTAGATAAGTGCTTCATCTGGCACTTGCAAGAAGGCTTCTTCAAAAGAAGCAACTAAAGTGACTGGCCACTCGACTAGCGATGTAACTTCTTCAAGAAGGTCTTCATCCATCGCGACTTGCGCGCCGAGCTTTTCAGCTTCAGCTTCAATTTGGCCTCGAATTAACGCTTTACGTGCTTCGTAATCCGCAATAACGTATGCACCTTTTAGCACTACATGACTATCATCCGCATGTTCAACACGAACACGCTCAGGGTGATGGAATCGATGTCCCTGCAGCTCATTGCTGATAGCTTTACCTAGCACTTCACCTTCAACTTGTTGACTACCAAGTAGTGCAGCCACGGTATGTACTGGACGGATAAATTGCGTCTTGTTCGCACCCCAGCGCATCGGCTTTGGAATAGGTAACTTAGCCAGTGCTTTATTGATCACATCGCTTAGTAACGCTAAGGTCTGTTGCCCCTCTACTTTCGCTTTGTGTAGCAGCCAAGTGCCTTTATCAGTTTCTAAACGCTCAGCATCATTAATATCAATACCACAACCACGAGCCCAACCTAGCGCCGCTTTAGTCGCGTTACCATCGGCGTCAAATGCTGCCTGAATAGCTGGACCACGTTTTTCGACTACTTTGTCGGCCTGTTGCGTTTGTAATGCTTTAACTTGAATACCTAAGCGACGAGGTGATGCATACCAGCTCACGCCTTCATGATTAAGCTCTAATGCTTCAAGTTCTTGCCTAGTATTTTCTGCGAATGACTCAGCAAGGTTGCGTAACGCCTTTGGTGGTAGCTCTTCAGTACCAATTTCTACGAGTAAGTTTTCAGTCGACATTATTTATCCTTACAAAGCGGGAAGCCAAGTGCTTCACGTGCATCATAGTAAGCCTGTGCACAGGCTTTTGATAAAGCACGAACTCTTAATATATAGCGCTGACGCTCAGTTACTGAGATAGCGTGACGTGCGTCTAACAGGTTAAATGCATGAGATGCCTTCATTACCTGCTCATAAGCTGGTAGAGGAAGCCCTGCTTCGATTAGCTTTTCGCTTTCTTTTTCACACTGGTCAAACTGCTTGAATAATGCCTCTACATCCGCATATTCAAAGTTATATGTCGACTGTT
Source organism: Pseudoalteromonas sp. Isolate6 (assembly GCF_022398435.1). Lineage (NCBI taxonomy): Bacteria > Pseudomonadati > Pseudomonadota > Gammaproteobacteria > Alteromonadales > Pseudoalteromonadaceae > Pseudoalteromonas > Pseudoalteromonas sp. Isolate6. The sequence continues at coordinate 27,942 of NZ_JAKEVK010000028.1, forward strand.
CTATCTCGTTTTGCATGAACACGTCACCATAAGTTACGCGTCCCATTGGACCATCTGTCCAAACGAGATCATAAATGCTATCTACACCTTGTATATACATTGCAAGGCGCTCTAAACCATAAGTAATTTCACCCGTTACCGGTGAACATTCAATACCGCCAACTTGCTGGAAGTAGGTAAACTGAGTCACTTCCATGCCATTCAACCATACTTCCCAACCTAATCCCCAAGCACCTAGCGTTGGTGATTCCCAGTTGTCTTCAACAAAACGTACTTCGTGCGTCAATGTATCAATGCCCAACGCTTCTAAAGAGCCGAGGTAGAGTTCCTGAATATTCTCAGGCGATGGCTTCAATACAACTTGGAATTGGTAGTAATGCTGAAGACGGTTAGGGTTTTCACCATAGCGACCATCCGTCGGGCGGCGACAAGGTTGTACGTATGCGCTCGACATTGGCTCAGGACCAATGGACTTAAGGAAGGTCATCGGGTGGAATGTACCCGCACCAACTTCCATATCTAAAGGTTGAGCTACAACACAGCCTTGCTGCGCCCAGTAATCCTGTAAAGCCAGGATCAAACCTTGGAAGGTTTTGATATCGTATTTTTGCATAGTTGGCTTATTTTTATCTGGTACTTATCGTATGTAAACGCCTTCAGTAATTCGGCGCCCACGCTAGATTCAATGATTGAAAATTATGCTCAGTATACCGCGAGCGCAGAAGGGTTTTAAGCTTTAAAGCATAAAAAAAGGAGGGAAAATCCCTCCTTTTTACTAGATGTTTGAGTTTACACGTCTAAGTTAACAACTCTCAGTGCATTTGTTTCGATAAACTCTCGACGAGGTTCAACTTGGTCCCCCATCAAGGTTGCAAACAATTGGTCTGCAGCAATGGCATCTTCAATGGTCACACGTAGCATACGACGAGCATCTGGATCCATCGTTGTTTCCCAAAGTTGGTCAGGGTTCATCTCACCCAATCCTTTATAGCGTTGTGTATACAAGCCGCGCTTAGACTCTGAGATAAGCCATTCAAGACCAGTCTCAAAGTATTCGATTGCTTGAGTCTTCTCACCACGCTGTACGTAACCGCCTTCGCTGATCAAACTACCAATTTGACGACCAGTGTTCGCAATGCGGACATAATCTTTAGATGTAATAAAGTCGAAGTTCAAAGTATGCGCTTTATCAACACCGTGCTGACGAATATTGATCACTGGATAATACATGTGGCGCTCTTCATCAAATGCCACTTCCGCGTTAAAGATAGTAGCATCTTCGTCTTTCTTCACAAGATCAGCTACAAGGCTTTCTGTCCATGCTGTTACTTTTGCTTCATCAGATAAATCAGCCTCTGTCAGCTCAGGCTGATAAAGCAAACGGTTCATGATTGAAGACGGGTACTTACGCTTTAAACGTTCAATGATATCTATCGTATTTTGATAATCATGCACTAAGTTTTCTAACTTGTTACCAGAAATTGGCTCAGCACCTTCTGCTGGGTATAACGCAGCATCGTTAAGTGCCAATGTTGTTAGGTATGAAGTTAGTGCATTATCATCTTTAATATAGCGCTCTTGCTTACCTTTCTTCACTTTGTATAGTGGTGGCTGAGCAATATAGACATAACCGCGTTCGATGATTTCTGGCATTTGACGATAGAAGAAAGTCAGTAGCAGCGTACGGATGTGTGAGCCATCCACGTCCGCATCGGTCATGATGATGATGCGGTGATATCTTAGCTTTTCAGGGTTATATTCATCACGGCCAATACCACAGCCTAATGCAGTAATTAGTGTTGCCACTTCCTGAGAAGAAAGCATCTTATCAAAGCGTGCTTTTTCTACGTTCAGGATTTTACCTTTAAGAGGCAAGATAGCTTGGTTCTTACGATTACGACCTTGCTTAGCAGAACCACCCGCCGAGTCACCCTCCACTATATATAGTTCAGAAAGTGCAGGATCTCGTTCCTGGCAGTCAGCGAGTTTACCCGGTAGACCGGCTAAATCCATGACCCCTTTACGACGAGTCATTTCACGTGCTTTACGTGCAGCTTCACGCGCGCGCGCCGCATCAACGATTTTATTTACAACGGTTTTCGCATCGCCTGGGTTTTCAAGCAAAAATTCAGTTAGCTTTTCAGCCATCATTTGCTCAACAGCCCCTTTCACTTCGCTAGAAACGAGCTTGTCTTTTGTCTGTGAAGAGAACTTAGGATCAGGAACTTTAACACTAACAACAGCGGTCAAACCTTCACGGGCATCGTCACCCGTAGCACTGGTTTTATACTTTTTATTAAAGCCTTCTTTTTCCATGTAGGTGTTAAGCGTACGTGTAAGCGCTGCACGGAAACCTGCTAAGTGAGTACCACCATCGCGTTGAGGGATGTTATTCGTAAAACAGTAGATGTTTTCTTGGAATCCATCATTCCATTGCATAGAGACTTCTACGCTAATGCCATCGTCACGTTCCGTCGAAAAGTGGAAAACATTTTGATGAACTGGTGTCTTCTTACGATTTAGATACGCAACGAATGCTTGAATACCGCCTTCGTATTTGAAGTGATCTTGTTTATTCTCTTCGCGCTCATCACTCAAAATGATGCTCACACCAGAGTTAAGGAAAGATAGTTCACGTAGGCGCTTGGCTAGAATATCGTAGTGGAAATTTGTATCTGAGAAAGTTTCAGCACTTGGCCAGAATCTTAATTCAGTACCAGTAGATTCAGCTTCACCGATAACACCTAGCGGCGCATCTGGAACACCCATAGTGTATTTTTGCTGATGCACTTTGCCATCACGGCGGATTGTTAATTGTAGTTTTTCAGAAAGTGCATTTACAACAGAAACACCTACACCGTGCAAACCGCCAGATACTTTATATGAGTTATCATCAAATTTACCACCGGCATGTAGTACAGTCATGATAACTTCCGCCGCAGAAACCCCTTCTTCTTCGTGAATTGAAGTTGGGATACCACGACCATTATCTCGAACAGATACAGAGCCATCGGTATGAATTGTTACGAAAATATCGTCACAATATCCTGCTAGTGCTTCGTCGATTGAGTTATCAACGACCTCAAACACCATGTGATGTAAACCAGTACCATCGTCTGTGTCACCGATATACATTCCCGGACGCTTTCTTACAGCATCCAATCCTTTAAGTACTTTAATACTCGACGAATCGTAATTTTCCGACATGGTTTCTTCCAATTATTTTGTTATTAAGCTGCCATGTTCCACGTGGAACATTTTAATTTCACGTTCCATTGGTTCAATAACGGCGGCAATACTTTCTGGAGTGATAGCAGTGATAAACAGCTGTGACTGACATTGCGCCAACAGACGCGATACCGCCACCTTAGTATCTTCACTAAGCTCCGAAGGTAAATCATCAATAAGCAGAATTGACTGCTTATTACTCTCTTGGTCAATCAAACTGTTTTGCATTACTTTGAGTGCATACAGTAATAACTTGAGTTGGCCACGAGAAAAAATATGTTCTACGCTGTTTCCTTGAGTATAAAAGTTAAAGTCAGCCTTATGCGGCCCTTTACTTGTATAGCCAAGTTTTACATCTCGCTCTAACTGATTCGTTAATACCTCAGCTAGTTCCCCCTTCCAGCCCGCTTGAAAGCGAATTTCAAGGCCTTTAAATATAGGGCTTATATCCCCTATCTTATCAAAAAAATGCGTCTGAAACCTACCTATATAAGCCTCTCTAAACATATTTATTTGCTCAGCAAGGCGTACAAACTCCTTATCCCAATAACTTAGCTGGGATTGGAGATCTCTCGGTTTAGATTTCAATAAAGCATTACGTTGCTTGAGCACCTGATTGAACATTTTCCATGTGGAATAGAACTGATGTTCCACGTGGAACACACCTAAATCAAGAAACTTACGACGCTCTTTTGGACCACCAAAAAACAGCTCATAGCTTTCTGGTGTAATAACTTGAACAGGTAAAACCTGTGCCAATTCTGCCACTTTCCGACTTGCCTGCCCCTGAATTCGAAGCTTAGTTTCACCACTGGTATATTTACTAATACCAAGCGGTATAGACAAGTTATGTAGTTGTTTTTTAGCATGAACAACGCAATGAGAAGCTTCATGCTTGATCATTAATTTTTGCAGATTGGTACGGAAAGATTTACCACTGGAGAGAAAGTAAATGGCTTCAAGCAGACTGGTTTTACCGCTACCATTTTCACCGAGAATGACATTAACGGCATTACTAGGTGAAAGCGCCATCGCCTCAATGTTTCGAAACGCATTGAGGCTAAGGTGAGTTAAACTCATAAATCTATAAACGCATCGGCATAACTACATACATTGCATGTTCGTCACCAGCGGCTTCAATAAGCGCACTGCTGTTTGCATCAGAAAGCGTAAATTGCACATCTTCAGACTTTATTGTATTTAACACATCTAATAAGTAAGAAACGTTAAAACCTACTTCAAGATCATCGCCTTGATAACCTACCTCAACAATTTCTTCAGCTTGCTCCTGCTCTGGGTTATTGGCACTAATTTTCAATTGCCCACTACTCAGATTCAATCGCACGCCGCGAAACTTCTCATTAGAAAGAATAGATACGCGCTGAAATGCACTACGTAACCAATCGCGGTTTGCGGTAACCAACTTGTCCCCGCCACGAGGTAATACGCGACGATAATCAGGGAATCGACCATCCACCAGCTTACTCGTAAAAGTAAATTCGCTGTCGATGATACGCACATGATTAGCGCCAAATTGAATGGTGATAGTTTCATCATCCGCAGGCAGTAAGCGCATGATCTCTTGCACGCCCTTACGAGGAATGATCAATTGACGCTGCGTTTGCAATGACTCAGGTAATTTTTGCTGCGCAATTGCCAAACGGTGACCATCAGTGGCTACCGTTTTAATTTCATTATTATCTACTTCAAACGACATACCATTTAAATAGTAACGTACGTCTTGGTTAGCCATAGAAAAGTGCGTTGCTTCTAGCAATTTTCTCAGCTCTAAACGCGTTATGGCAAACTCAACCTCACCGTCCCACTCTTCAAGATTAGGGAAATCTTCGGCTGCTAAGGTTGTCAATGAAAAGCGACTTTGACCGCTAGTCAATAAAAGTTGATGCTCCTGACTACTCAGCACTAAATCAGAGTTATCAGGCAAGCTCTTACAAATATCTAGGAGCTTTTTCGCCGGCAAAGTGATCTTGGCGTCTGGCACATTTGTTTCAAGGGCAACAGATGCAACAAGCTCTATCTCTAAATCTGTACCTGTCATATGTAATGCGCCATTTTTCACTTCTAGCAATACATTAGACAAAATAGGTAGTGTATGTTTGCGCTCAATGGCACCCGACACCTGTACCAGTGGCTTTAAAAATAGTTCTCTTGGAATCGTTATTTGCATCATTTAACCCTTAAGAAGACAGCGTTCTAATTAAGTTTTGATAATCTTCTTTTACCTCATGACTTTCATCACGAAGTGCTTTTACTTTTCTACACGCGTGTAACACGGTGGTATGGTCGCGGCCACCAAATGCATCACCTATTTCTGGTAAGCTGTGGTTTGTCAGTTCTTTAGACAATGCCATGGCAACTTGTCTTGGTCTTGCAACTGAACGGCTACGACGTTTTGACAATAAGTCAGAAACACGAATTCGATAATATTCCGCTACGGTGCGCTGGATATTATCGATGGTAACGAGTTTGTCCTGTAGCGCTAGTAAGTCACGTAGCGCCTCTTTAACAAAGTCGATAGAAATTGGACGACCAGTGAAGTTGGCATTAGCTATCACGCGGTTTAACGCACCTTCTAACTCTCGCACATTTGAGCGTAATTTCTTAGCGATAAAAAAGGCAACTTCGTGTGGCAAGTTAATATTACTTTGCTGCGCTTTCTTCATTAAAATAGCAACGCGAGTCTCTAATTCTGGTGGCTCAATAGCAATAGTTAACCCCCAACCAAAACGCGACTTCAGTCGGTCCTCAACCCCTTCTATTTCTTTAGGGTAACGGTCAGAAGTTAGAATAATTTGTTGGTTGCCTTCAAGCAGCGCATTAAATGTATGGAAGAATTCTTCTTGCGAACGCTCTTTGTTTGCAAAGAATTGGATATCATCAATCATCAATGCATCAACGCTGCGGTAGTAACGCTTAAATTCTTCAATGGCATTATTTTGAAGTGCTTTAACCATGTCCTGAACAAAGCGCTCTGAATGCATATAAACAATTTTTGCATCCGGTTTTTGTTCAATAATGCCATTACCTACGGCATGTAACAGGTGCGTCTTACCCAAACCTGTACCACCATAAATAAATACGGGGTTGAATGCAGAACCTGGATTATCAGCAACTTGTGTTGCAGCAGCCTTAGCCAACTGGTTAGACTTACCTTCTACAAAGTTATCAAAGGTGTAATTCTCTTTAATATTAGACTTGTGCGAAGATTTAGGAGCCGGCTCAACTTTTTCTGCCATTTTTGGCTGAGTGCCTTGCAGCATCGACATGTTATCCGCTGCATGACCTACACTTGCAGCCTTTTCGCTGGATACACTGGGTTGTGCAGCCAACACAGGTTTGCTACCTACATCAAAGCGTAGTTCTGGCGCTTCATCACCACAGATCTCAATCAGTAGTTCATTGATGCGGTGGAGATACTTTTCCCGTACCCAATCTAATACGAAACGATTTGGCGCATAGATAGTTAGCGTATCATCAGTACTTTCTGCCTGTAGTGGTCTAACCCACATGCTAAATTGCTGAGATGGCAATTCATCTTGCAAAACATATAAACAACTTTGCCAAACCGACAGATACACTCTGAACTCCAATAGGTTTTGATTCCCGGGAATAAAAAATAGAGCATTCAGATCTAGAATAGTCAGATCTAAATGAAAGGATCGCCGGAAATACTTAGTTTTTATTACAAAATCACTGGTGGAAGCGGGGTATTATGAAGTGATCTTATCCACAAGTTCAATATTGACATTTAGAAAAAGCAAGATCTCACCCTAGTAAAAAAATAAACACATGAAATTTAAAGGTTTTTATTTTTTACCCACAAGTAAGATCATAGCAAAAAACTCTCCCGATCTCACCCCAAAATTAAGATCAAATTTAGTTTTCCAGAGCTTTTCCTATTCTTACTAAATGCTATAATGCCGCCCATCGGATCAGATCTATGCAGATCGATTTCGTATTGATCCTACTTTATGTAGATCGTCTATGTGTGCTCGATAGCTTTGCCAAGTTTTGTCTATATAAAGGATATAGAACCTCTCGCTGTGGATTATTTAGCCACAGAGAACAGATTTTGATTGACTTTAGACGCGCTCAGCTTTAATATCTCGCGCTCGCAATGGCACCTGTGCCAGGATCGCGACCTGCATAGGATGTTTTAACTTTTAACCGATCGGATGGAATTGTTATGAAAAGAACTTTTCAACCTAGCGTACTTAAGCGCAAGCGCACTCACGGTTTCCGTGCTCGCATGGCGACTAAGAACGGTCGTAAAGTATTAGCACGTCGTCGTGCTAAAGGCCGTAAAGTACTTTCTGCTTAATATTTAGTGGAAGACTTTAGCTTTAGCAGGGAGTTACGTCTGTTAACTCCCTCGCATTACTCCCGCATATTTCAAGAGCCAGCTCGCGCTGCTACGCCTTATTTTACTCTACTTGCAAAACCAAATGATGTTGGTCATCCAAGACTCGGTTTAACTGTAGCTAAAAAACGCTGCAAAAAAGCATGTCAACGAAATCGTATCAAACGACTAGCCCGAGAAAGCTTTCGATTAAATCGTCATAAACTTGATAACATCGATATTGTGCTGATGGTCAAAACTGGTGTTGACGAACAATCTAATGAAGAGCTAACTAAACAGCTCACTAAGATGTGGCGCAAAATAAATGAACGTTGTAAGCCAGGTGCGCCTAAACCACCTTTTAAGCCAAAGCCTCAGCACAAACGTTCAAAAAATCCTCAAGCTAACGCGAAAAAACAATAATCTGCTTTAGCCTTTCCTTTTTACGACGCATTTACCCTTGCTAGCATAGTAATTTTACGCCAATTAAGGTAAGGTTAGCTCACCTTTTAATCAGCTATATCAATGGAAAAATAGTCTGTTTTTTCCCACTTGGGTTGAAGCAGTAAATTGAGGAAATTGATATCTACAAAGCCATGAATTCAACTTCAGGGCGTAGCAAGATCAGAAATCAGTTCAAAGCAGTTTGTTCGCTTCCCAAGCACCTGCTTATATTGCTGATCCGCGGTTATCAACAATGGATTAGCCCCCTACTAGGGCCTCATTGTCGCTTTAACCCGACCTGTTCTAGTTATGCAATTCAAGCAATTAATTTACATGGAATTGCAAAAGGGAGTTGGTTAGCGGTTAAACGCATATTAAAATGTCACCCTTTGAGCGCAGGTGGAGATGATCCTGTACCTGTGAAGTCGACTAAAGTTAAACAACACGAGAAATAAGAGCTGTTATGGAATCGCAACGCACGTTTTTATTTATCGGTTTGTTGCTGGTTTCGTTCCTACTGTTCCAAGAGTGGACACAAGAACAAAACCAACCACAAGCTGATACCAGTGCCGTCACACAACAAGTGGCGAACTCAACCCCAACAGAAGAGCAAGCTGATGTACCAGCATCAAGCCAATCCGATGTCCCAGTTGTAGCAACTCAGGCAACACGTTCTGTCATTAGTATCACTACCGATGTATTTGCGGTAAAGATTGATACCAAGGGCGGTGACATCGTTGAAGCCAACTTACTACAACACGCAGAAACCCATGGCAGCGACACGCCTTTCATGTTACTTGGTGAATTTGAAGGCAAACAGTATGTTTCACAGAGTGGTTTAATTGGTTTAAACGGCCCAGATGCAAACAAAGCTGGTCGCCCAGTATACGAGTCTGCACAACAGCAATATGAGCTTAATGGCGATACATTACGTGTACCACTGACTTTTACTGATGAGAAAGGCGTACAGTACACAAAAACTTATGTATTTAAAGCAGGTAAATATGACGTTGACTTAGAATACCAAGTTAACAACACCACCTCATCACCTGTTCAAGTACAACTGTACACACAAATCAAACGTACACGCCAAGATAAAGGCAGCATGGTTGATCAGACCTACTTAGGCGCAGCCTATGGTACCGCTGAAGAACCTTATGAGAAATACAGCTTCTCTGATATGGCGGATGCAAACCTAAATAAAAATACCCAAGGCGGCTATGTTGCTTTCTTACAGCACTACTTCGTCAGTGCTTGGGTGCCAGATCAGCAAACCAATAATACGATTTATACCGCGCTTAGAAATGGTAATGGTATTGTTGGTATGAAGAGCGAGCCAACTAATGTTCAAGCAAATAGCACGGCAACTATCCATGCGGTGTACTATATGGGTCCTAAAGACACAGAAGCGCTTGAGGCAATTCAAGAAGATCTAGATCTCACTGTAGACTACGGCTGGTTATGGTTTATTTCACAACCGCTACTGACATTGCTTAAGTTCCTTTACGGTATTTTAGGTAACTGGGGTCTGGCAATTATTGCTATCACTTTGATTGTGAAAACGGCGCTATACCCACTAACTAAAGCGCAATACACCTCAATGGCTAAGATGCGCATGCTACAGCCTAAGATGCAGGCACTAAAAGAGCGTTATGGCGATGACCGCCAGAAGTTCGGCCAAGCGATGATGGAAATGTACCGTAAGGAAAAAGTGAACCCAATGGGTGGCTGTTTCCCACTATTACTACAAATGCCAATCTTCCTAGCCTTGTTCTACGTATTCCTTGAATCAACAGAACTACGTCATGCTGAGTTTATGTTGTGGCTAACGGATCTTTCAGCTATGGACCCGTATTACGTACTACCTGTGCTTTTTGGTGCAAGTATGTTCCTAACACAAAAACTACAGCCAATGACGGTTACAGACCCAATGCAACAAAAGATGATGACTTACATGCCAGTCGTGTTCTCAATCTTCTTTATTTGGTTCCCATCTGGTCTGGTACTTTACTGGTTGGTTTCAAACCTTATCTCTATCGCTCAGATGCTTATCATCTACCGTGGCATGGAGAAAAAAGGCATGAAAGTACGCGGTTAATTCTGACGTAATATACTAAGAAAAACGGCTCTCCTCTGAGCCGTTTTTTGATCTTGCCGCTCTCACTATTGATACTACTCACTTATACCAATTGAATTAAGTAATACCAATTTTCCTAATTGATTGATCTATTCAGAGGCTAGAAAATTTTGTCGCTCACGAAGCAAAAGTTTGTCCAATTCGTCCTTCAAACAGATTAGAAATTAGTTTCAATTGGATTAGAAACAGTAAGATACACTAAAGCACTTCCCTCAGAGCTATTCACACATAGGAATAGAAAAGGTCTAAGAACTCTATTCAAACCCACTAATTCACTTATTGATACCACTTAAACTTACCTACATTTGTATAAACCATAGTAAAGTGATTGGATTTTGTTCAGTTGTAAAACCAAAAAATAAAGATAAC
>NZ_JAKEVK010000280.1:0-4785 GCF_022398435.1 Pseudoalteromonas sp. Isolate6
TAATTAGATTTTATTTATAACGATTAATACCAAGTTACTTGTGAACATTTGCCACAAAGCTTTCTAGCTCCATTCGGTGATCTTTAAAATTCAATCCACATCGTCTGATGAAATCATTCACTTTTTCGATGCTATGTTGGTTTGCTAGGGCATTGCCTGACTTAAGCTGAGATTGTTCTGGGTAGATACCATAACCTGCCAATAAACAATGCCAGCTGACTGAAGGGTAATATTGCTCGACGTTTTGGCGAACTAATTCATCCGATAAGTTGTTACCAGAAACCCAAGTCTGTAAAATTTGATAGAGTGACCGCGATAAGTGGTTATTGTTGGCATTATCAAGCCAGTAGTTGGTGTCAGTACGACTATTGACACGATAATGAGCGACGATATAGTCTCGAATAGCCTGATACCGTTCGCTCAAAGCGCGGTTGTGTTTATCTCTGTTACCATCGGTAAAATCCGCATCTTGGTAGCATTCAATGAAACTTTGAACGGTTTCTTGGACTATATGCAAAGCGGTTGCTTCTAATGGCTCTATGAAGCCCTGAGATAAACCAATCGCTATGCAGTTTTTACTCCAGTGCGCTTTAACTTGCCCGACTTTCATTTTTATATGCCGAGCTTCTACTTCTGAGTCCAACAAACCCAAAGCAGCCCTTAGCTCGGTTTCTGCTTGATCCGCATCGCAGTAACGCTGACTATAAACATAACCATTACCGATACGGTTCGTTAGTGGAATGTGCCAAGACCACCCAAATTGACGCGCAACAGATTGTGTTTCGGAGCGAATAGTGTCAAGTTGCTTGGTAGGTATAACGACCGCAGCGTCGTTAAATAAATTGGACTCAAATGACTCAAAACCCACACCTAAAGTGTGTTGTAGCAGTAAACTTTTGAAACCCGAGCAATCAATAAAGATATCACCAGCGACTTCCGTACCCTCCGACGTTATCAGTGCTGCGATATCACCATCAACGTGTGTTCGAACGTCGGTAATAGTGGTATCAATGTGTTTTACATTAAACTCAGCCGCTTTGCGAGCCAACAACTGGCCAAGCAAAGCAGAGTCAAAGTGATAACCATAATTAATTTCGAATGGAAAGTTTTCTGCAGCAATTGGGGATTTATTTAAATCAGCCAAGTGAGTCGCTAAAAAAAAGTGGTCTGGATGGCCCTCTACGTCAATCGCCTTACGCCGAACAAAGCTGTTATGAAAAAAAGCCGGTGCACTGTAGTCGTCAGGTTGTGCAGGAAATGGGTGAAAATAGCTAGAAAACCCAGGTTTGGTCGACCAATCTATAAACCGAATGCCATTTTTATAGGTCGCATTACAAGCCGGCATCCACTCGGCTTCCGAGATACCTAAATAGTCCATAAATCCTTTGAACTGCGGAGTAGACCCTTCACCAACGCCAATAGTTCCGATGCTTGAAGATTCAACCACAGTGATTTCTATCGCTTTATCTGCCCAGCTTTTCGCCATCATATTTGCGGCCATCCAACCTGCAGTTCCACCACCTAAAATCACTATTTTCTGACTTTTCATCGCCTTCGCACCTTAAACCTATTAAAAACCATGTATTGAAAGTGAAACAAACATATCAATTTAGATAACTGATGATAACCACCCATTACACTGTGAGCGACTATAAAAAAGCCACCAAAGCAGGTGTTACTTTGGTGGCCATGAATGCTTGCTAATAATTAGAAGCTGTAGTTGAACCCTAAATAATACTGGCGACCAAACTCTTTGTACTCACCAGTGGCAAGTGCAGTCCCATAGTTAGTGGTATTTGGCTCATCAGTTAGGTTATTAACCTGTAAGACGGCTTCCAAGCCATTCTCAAAGTTGTACGATGCCTGCCAATCAACCACAGTATATTCATCAGCCCAAGCTAGAGAAGAGCCACCAGGTGAAGCCCCTTCATACACATACTCATCACGGTAACGGATATTCAGGTGTGTTGTGAACGAGTCTATGTTCCAAAATACCGTCGCACTCCAAACATTTTTTGATAGACCTGGGAGCGGCAATTGCTGATCAGGGAAATTACCACCGCCATCCACCGTTGTTTCGCTCTCAGTATATGAATAGTTAGCGTTAAAACCTAAGCCCGAAAAGATGCCCGGTAAATTATCAAACATCGTGGTATAAGCAAGCTCAATACCTCTTATGTATCCACCTTGATCATTGTTCTGAGTCGTTTGGTATTGACCTGCAACGAACCCATCTGGTACCTCTAAGCCAATATCAGCCCAGTCAACTTCACCTTCCTGATAAGTGATGCTTTCAATCAAAGATTCAATATCTTTCCAGAATATAGCGGCAACAAAAGCACCACCATCTTCAAAATAACGCTCATAAGATAAATCAATTTGAGTCGCTCTAAATGGGTCTAAATTTGGGTTACCTTTTGACCAAACATTATAACGAGGACTAGTACCATCATTTGCAGTGTCAGCCCAAGAACCTGCACCACCTCTAAGCTGGTAGACAGGTGGACGACCAATAACTTCCGCAGCTGCAAACCTAATTTGGTCAGTGTCACTCACTCTGAAATTGAGGTTTAGTGAAGGCAATGTGTCTGTATACTCAGGACCATAATTAACATGGCGATAATCGGTTCTTTCAACGCCATTGTCATCAATGATTGAGTCGCCAACTTCATCGCCTTGGATCTGTTGAATGCCTATTGATTTCGTATCAGTTCTTACAACTCTAACACCAAAATTACCCGTCACTGGTATGTCAGCAATTTCGGTATCAATGTTAGCCATAATATAACCAGCTAACACTTCTTCTCGAACAGCTCCACTTTCAATAAGTGTCCAGTTATGACCCCAAGTTTGTTGCGCGTCATAGTTACCTGGACCAAATACCTCATCAGCGATACCTTCAAGATCTAATTCCAAGTATTGAAAGCCCCGTGTATCTCTAACCGAGACATATCCCGTCAAATCGTGAGGAATACACGGGTGGTTCTGATCATTAAACTCACAGCCTTTGTTCGTGACGATAGTGCCATCCGGTAACTGATAACCATTTTGACCTTCACGTGCCCCCCATCTAAATGTCGAGCGCTGATCAGTAAATTCTCGTTCGGACCAGCGTGCACCGACCTCAATTGAAGAAATAAAGCTGTTCTCAATAAAATATTTAAAATCAACTTTAACGCTATCTAACTCGTCTGTGTACTTGTGAGGGAATTGTTCCCAATCACCCAGTCGCATATTAGATAGGTCAGTATACCCGTTGCCAAGTGTTAACAGTGGTGAGTCTTTCTCTCTTTGTTCAAAAGAAAACGTTTGATTTCTTAATTCTTGCCAAGTGTTAACTAACGTTCCATCTTCCAGTGTGGAAGTACCGTATTCATATGCATGCATTGAAGCAATCATATCTCTACGCGTCTTTTCCCCTTCACTATGAGCCCAGTCGAACTTTAACTCCCATGTATCAGTCGTGTATTGTAAGTTTAAGCCAAAGCTATCGGTGGTTGAGTCCGTTGATTGGTCTTCAGAGCGCATCTCAACCCATGGACCATTTGGATCTGTAATAGTGACATCCCCAGCAACTAGAAAGCCGTCTTTAACAACTGCATTGTCAACCGTGTACAACGAGTTAATATCTTTTGAAAACCCTTCAATATTCAAGCCGCTCTTTTTATCTTCCGATTCAAACTTAGAATGGAAATAATCAAATTGGACTTTGAGTGCGTCTGTTGGCTGATACACTAAGGTGCTTAACAGGCCAAGTCTTTCATCACTGCCTTTGGCTGAACGATATTGAAAGCCATTAACTGAGCGCTCTTCAGTACCATCACCATCAAAATCTTGAGAGCGTGTAGGTGCATGCGCTGAAATATCAATTGCATTATTTGGTTGGTTTAGATACGCCCCACCAATGGCAAAACCAAGTGTCTCATTTAGGAATTTACCTCGGTATGAAAAACTAATGCGCTCACCCGTTGAATCCGCCCCCACATCTGACGCTGCATCATTGTAGGAATATCTTACCGAAGAATTAAAATTATGTTCTTTTTCAGCATCGAGAGGATTTGCCGTTTTAAGTTCAACCGTAGCCGCAACACCGCCTTCAATCAGCGACGCTTTTGGTGATTTATACACCGCGGCTTGATTAATTAATTCTGACGGATATTGGTCGAATGAAATCCAGCGACTACCTGCAGTATATCCACTGGTACTCGCCTGCTCGCGTCCGTTTAATGTGGTTTGAATAAAGTCGCCGTTCATCCCGCGAATATTAAGTTGCGATGATTGCCCACTTGCTCTTACCGCTGTGATCCCAGGCAATCGGCTTAACGAGTCAGCAATTGAAACGTCAGGTAAGGAAGCTAAGTCTCCAGCATCAACTACTTCTGCAATGGTGTCGCTAAATCTTTTTTTATCTATTGAGGCGATGATACTGCGCGAGATACCGCGAACTTCGATCACCTCAACGTTTTTCTCTTCATTATTAGCAGTGTTATCTTCAACAGGAGCAGCATGGCTCACACCTGCAGCAATCAGCGCAAGCGTTAGCATACTCGGTTTGAACTTAGACATAATGTTTTATCCCAATTAACCATATTATATTGTGCGATTTGTTCATCTGGCGTGCAAACTGATGAAAAAACAAACGAGCACAGTTGTTGTCAGTCAAATACTAGCGGCTGATTAAATTTGTAAACAACTTTATGCATACGTATTCAAAGCTAGTGCATTTCAACGAAATTTACAGGCTTTTTACAGAAATAAAGCCCAACCTAATGATAAATATATAGT
>NZ_JAKEVK010000281.1:0-4781 GCF_022398435.1 Pseudoalteromonas sp. Isolate6
CCATCATGACCCACCACTTTACAAGCTTTAGAATTCATATTTGAGCGGGTCATTAGCTCAGTTGGTAGAGCAGTGGACTTTTAATCCATTGGTCGATGGTTCGAGTCCATCATGACCCACCACTTTATAAGCTTTAGAATTCATATTTGAGCGGGTCATTAGCTCAGTTGGGTGAAAAAAGACCGAAGCAAGGCTTCGCAGCTTTTTGAACGCGAGTCAGGACGACGAGCCGGAACACCTCTTCAGGATGAATTAATGGCACTTTTAATGCTTGAGCGGGTCATTAGCTCAGTTGGTAGAGCAGTGGACTTTTAATCCATTGGTCGATGGTTCGAGTCCATCATGACCCACCACTTTATAAGCTTTAGAATTCATATTTGAGCGGGTCATTAGCTCAGTTGGGTGAAAAAAGACCGGAACAAGGCTTCGCAGCTTTTTGAACGCGAGTCAGGACGACGAGCCGGAACACCTCTTCAGGATGAATTAATGGCACTTTTAATGCTTGAGCGGGTCATTAGCTCAGTTGGTAGAGCAGTGGACTTTTAATCCATTGGTCGATGGTTCGAGTCCATCATGACCCACCATCCTCTTATTCTTCATATATTATTCAAAATACTTTCTTAAACTCGCCATTTTGAGCTAAACATTCGCTAGGATTACCCCTGTATTTTTCGTATAATTCCACCTAATTATGCAATGTGGACTAGTGGTCGAGAAATGAGTCTAGCTGAACGTATTATGCCGGAAGATTATATCTTCCCTCCAAAACCTGCCCCTCTTACCGTTGAAGAAAAAGCAGAGTATAAAGCGCGTATCAAAGCGCTATTAGTTGAAAAGAATGCGGTGCTGGTTGCCCACTATTATACTGATCCTGAGATCCAAGCACTTGCTGAAGAAACTGGCGGCTGTGTTGCTGATTCATTAGAAATGGCACGCTTTGGCGCTAAGCAAGAAGACAAAGACATGATCATCGTAGCCGGCGTGCGCTTTATGGGCGAAACGGCAAAAATATTGACACCGCACAAAACCGTTGTGATGCCAACACTCGAAGCAACTTGCTCGTTGGATGTAGGTTGCCCTATCGACGAGTTTTCTGCGTTTTGTGATCAATACCCAGACAGAAAAGTGGTGGTATACGCCAATACTTCAACTGCGGTAAAAGCAAGAGCGGATTGGATTGTCACCTCTTCTTGCGCGCTTGAGATTGTTGAGCACCTTGATGAGCAAGGCGAAAAAATCATTTGGGGTCCGGATAAGCACTTGGGTTCTTATATTCAAAAGAAAACGGGTGCAGATATGATCATGTGGAACGGTGCATGTATCGTTCATGATGAATTTAAAACCAAAGCCCTTAAAGACATGAAACAGCTGCATCCTGACGCCGCAGTACTGGTTCACCCTGAATCTCCTGCAGAAATCGTAGACTTAGCGGATGCAGTAGGCTCAACGAGTCAATTAATTAAAGCTGCGCAAGAAATGGATAATCAGAAGTTTATCGTTGCCACCGATCGCGGTATCTTCTACAAAATGCAGCAACTTTGCCCTGAGAAAGAGTTCTTCGAAGCACCAACCGCTGGTGAAGGCGCTACATGTCGTAGCTGTGCTCATTGCCCTTGGATGGCAATGAACGGCCTACAGGCAATTGAAGAAGCGCTCATTAGTCCACAAGGTAAAGAAGTCTTCGTTGATATGGAATTGCGTGAAGGCGCACTACGTTCGCTTAATCGCATGCTAGATTTTTCTGCATCCTTGCAGAAATAGTAGGATTAATAGACAAATAGATCCGAAAAGCAAAAAACTGCTTGATAAAGTGCGAGGCTTTTCATAGTATTAGCCCCGCAATTCAGTGCGGAGAGATGGCTGAGTGGCTTAAGGCGCACGACTGGAACTCGTGTATACGTTTATAGCGTATCGAGGGTTCGACTCCCTCTCTCTCCGCCATTCCTTCTTTATTCAAATCAATCACCTACTAAAAGCTGCTCGTACTTTTGGGGACAATTTGGGGCTATGATAACCCTAAACTTTATTTTTATTTCCTAAATACAGCGCATTTTCAAAAACCCTTCTGGTTTACGTCATTTCTATTTAAAAATACCTTTGCTTGTGTAGTTTAGCCTTAGATTATCGGCTGGAGTCGCAAACGGCATAGTCGTACGAATTTGAGTTCAGTATCCGTGATCTAATACCAATTGAATTAATTCTCTAATCAATTTGAAGGGTGAAATAGCATATTAGCTTCGTTAAAAATTTCTCATTTAGAACAACTAAATAGCAAAATTTTTGCCTTGCCTATATGGATATAGGTACCTTAGCGGTAGCAGGACGCGAGAGCGGTGCTACTAAAGCTATTTCCCCGCTTCAAGATAGATCATTTACTTAATACAACTGGTATAACTCGACTTAAATGTCTCAGCGATATAAAGCTAAACGAACATGAGGTTGAGCGAGTTTCGCTATCTTATTTACAAAAAATACGAAACGCCCACTTTAAGTTTAAAAATTACTTTTCTAAAAGCCATTTGAACCAGACTGATTTCTTAGTATTGGGGTCGCTTTGTAGGTGGAGTAGGGTATCAAATTGAGCGGGCTTGAACTCAATAGGCGGTGCGAGCATTTGAGTATTTTGCGTTAAGGTTACGCCATTTTTCCGTCCTTTTTCGGTTACCTCACAGACCCCATTTTTGCATGTCACATCTGGTTCTGGAAGGGGCATACGTTCTTCGGATTGGGTCATGACATAGCGCTCGTTGATGCTACTTGCCTCGGTGAATGTTTTAAATTGCGTGGCTGAGTCACTGGTCGCAATACCGGCAGTTACCTCTGCAATATGTGCCAGAAACTGGTAGCTTCCTTGGTGAGAGAGTGCGCCAAGGCCAGGGTCTGTGATAAAAGATACAAAGCCCGCATCCAGAGTACTGGAAGATAGTGCACCATTATTCATCAGGCTATCTATAGAGGCTTGATCTCTTTGCGTAAATCCGACGGTAAGCTTTTGGCCTTCGGTATTAAAATGTCCCTCGTTGAAATTACTGAGTAATTTGCCATCACCATGTCGTCGGTAGTTTCCTATGTCATTAGCAAGCTTTTGAATATATTCGAAATCTATGTCATTTTGATCTGCATATTGATATAGATCAGCTAGCATAAATCGGTCTTTTTGAGTCAAAAAGTCATAGTTGCTGCGTTCTAAGTTGTGTGAAGACATCCCTTCAGCGCCATTGTGCACTTTTGGTTCATTGCCGGCAAACAGGTCTGTAACCATTAGCCTATAGTACTGCGTGGCTTGATTGTTCATAGTATGCGCTGATAAATTTACGCCTTGAAGCGCTGACTCAAAGTGTGACTGTGCTTGCGAAAGATAATCATCAGGGAGCATAGCTTTACCGAGTTCTGAGAATGTCTGGCTATGTGTGTATAGCGCAGCTTCAAATGATGTCATTGCATTATCATCATTGAGGGCGTTCCGCTTCAGCTCAGACAACGCTCGTTGATCAAGCGCATGCCACTTTTCGTAAGCAGCAGCCTTTTCTGCCTTTGAAAAGGTGTTACTGGGATCCATTGCAATAATCTCCAATTGAGGTTTGGACAGTTGCTCAAACTCCCTCTTAGCCGAATTAATCTCTTCTTGCTTTCTTTGCGATTGCCACGTTAAAACGTTGTTATTCTGTAGAAATGATTGCTGATTTAAACGGGCTGCGTCAATTGCCTGTTGTGCTTCTTTTAGTCTCACCGCCAATGAAGAAACAGACACCTGTGTAGTAAGTGTATTGCTCTGCTTGGTGACCGTATTCAAACGATATGAGGTAGCAGGTGAAGCTTTGGTTTTAGTGCGCCATCGGGTATCTGATATATCCATATTGTCTGTCCCTGTGGTTTGTTAACCCTTTCTTATATAGGTGTTAAGTAAGAGTTTGTTGGTAAAATAGTAGAAATAAATACTGTTCTTCCTATTTGCTTCTATAATAGTTGGGACTAACTGATATATTAGCGGTGCTAAAACATTCGCTCTTAGGCATTAGACATAGCCAAATCCCTCGAAGCATTAGGAGAAGTTTCTGCATTTTTGTTAAGGTTTTACTATAAGCTCGATAGTAGCATAGTTCAGCTGCTCTGGAAGTTTATTCTGAAAAGCTCGCGGACGTGGCAATACCAAAGTAAGTCTGCCAGCTGAGCTGATGGAATATGAAACCCATCACTATTTCCAACTACGGGGGATAGCTTTATGATCATTGGCTTGGTTTGATGTCTTTACATGATACCGATACTCCCCAAAATGCCAATTGGCAATAATAGAATCCACTGCGGTAATTTAATGAACGTTTGTAACTTAAAAAAATACCAGCCAACTGATATAAAAACGATAAAAAATATAATGAAGCAAATCGAGATCCCGATGACTAAATGGTGAAATGAGTTTAAGTCGTACCAGCCAATAATAGTTAAGGAGACTCCGGAAAGGACCAAAATAGTTGACACTAGATGCCAGCAACTTAAGAGAGTAGCTTTACCTATATCAGGTAGGTCACTTTTAAGCAGTGGCCTAATAGGGTCTAGTTGACCTGCAAAGATATGTATAAGTGACGTCAATAGCGCGATGATACCTGCAAAAAATATCCAACTGTTCATCATGTTTTCCATGTAAATTTGATTAGATAGCAGCATAGAGTTGTCGCTTTAGTTTCTTTGCATCGGCTAATGCTGCTTTGTCCAATATATTAGACAAAATGTTACATTGGGCTCTATATGCAATTTGACAGTGATCAAATATTCAATTATTTACT
>NZ_JAKEVK010000282.1:0-4664 GCF_022398435.1 Pseudoalteromonas sp. Isolate6
CCCCTTATGATTAAAATTATTATTGTTGTATTACTACTGCTCGTTTTTTTTAATTTATTTAAAGCTATGCTGGTCATGCTCAAGTCAGAGCAACAAGAGTCAACGGCGAAGCTATTGCAAAAAAGAGTTTATGCTTCAATAGCTGTGCTACTTATAATTTGTCTTGCAGCTCAATTTGATCTCATAAAACTACACTCTTCACCCGGTGTTACAACACATAAACAAATACAAATAGACATAGCCAAACCACATCAACAAAATGCCAATACCAAGCCCCAGCCTGAAAAGCAAAATGGTTCTTAGCGGTAAAATGCCCCCTCAACACTCTGATCCATATGACGAACAGAATGATCGCGCCAAGTGTGACATGAACCCCATGAAATCCTGTAAGTAAAAAGAATGTGTTGCCGTATACTCCCGACTGCAGAGTTAACCCAAGATCTTGGTAGGCATGAATATACTCTTCCACTTGCAACGTTAAGAATGCAATTCCAAGTAGTACAGTTAGCCCCAAAAACGCCTTTACTTTCGCCCTTTGCTCCTTTTCCAAAGCTACATGAGCAAAGCTAAGGGTTACTGATGATGCTAATAGAATGATAGTATTGATAAGTGGAAGTCCCTGCCAACCCATAGCTTGAGTAACAGTTCCATCTGGTGTTGTGAGCAATGGCCAAACAGCCTCAAATTGAGGCCATAAAACCTCATTTGTACTGGCATTGTTGCTTGCACCACCTAACCACGGAACAGCAATCATCCGTGCATAAAAAAGCGCACCAAAAAAAGCTGCAAAGAACATAACTTCAGAAAAGATAAACCATCCCATTCCCTGCTTAAACGAACGATCCATTTGGGCAGAATATAATCCGGTTTGAGATTCTTGGATCACATTCCTGAACCAACCAAACAGCATATATACCAGCACAGCAATACCCACAAGCAGTAACATTACTCCGCTGTTCCCAGAAGAGTTTAGCTGAATAATGGTAAGTGCAGCCCCAACAGCGATGAAAAACAACGCAAAAGCACCGACTATCGGCCATGGGCTTTGCTCAGGTACGTAATATTTTTCTTGTTCATGGTTCATATTTGAACTCCTCTCGAGCGGCTAGCATACTCACCCCATCACTGTCTTGTTTGCTAACTCGCTCTGTAATATCAAACAACGTATATGAAAGCGTGAGCTCCTCAACATCAATGGGAAGCTCCGTATCTACATAGAATCTCAAGACAAATTCAACTTCTTCTTTGCCTTTCATCGGTTGCTGATCAAAACAAAAGCAGGCCATTTTGTGTAGATACTTTGCAGCTTTCCCAGGGGACACTGAAGGGATCGCTTGCAACACACGCTCGTTATCACTCAGATTTTTTGCAATAAACTTCACATCGGTTAGCTTTCCAGGTTGAACACTAACCGAATGTTCAACGGCATCGACCTTAAATGGCGCCTGACTTTGACTATGCGTTGTGAAGCTCACATCTACTTGTCGACTTTGTGCTATTGACTCGCTCTGCCTTGCGACTTCCATGGATGGTTTACCATTGAGGCCAGTGACATCACAAAAAACGTCGTATAGAGGAACCAGTGCAAAGGCAAAAGCAAACATACCTAGCGTCAACAAAATAAGCTTCCTAAGCAGGCGTCCATGTTGCATTACTTAATCTCCGGAGGCGTTGAAAAGGTATGATAAGGAGCTGGAGATGGTACTTGCCACTCCAACCCTTCAGCCCCATCCCACACTTTTCCAGGAGCCTGTTCCCCGCCTTTTATACATTTATAAACCACTGCAACAAACAGCAGTTGAGAAAGACCAAAAGCAAACCCTCCAACACTAATAATCGCGTTGAAATCAGCGAACTGCAGAGCATAATCTGGGATCCGCCTAGGCATGCCAGCAAGACCAACAAAGTGCATAGGGAAGAACAATACGTTCACACTAATCAAGGAGAACCAAAAGTGAAATTTAGCCAATTTGATATCAAACATATGCCCCGTCCATTTTGGTAACCAATAATATGCTGCGGCCATTATTGAGAACACAGCCCCAGTAACTAACACATAATGGAAGTGAGCAACAACAAAGTAAGTATCGTGATATTGGAAATCCGCGGGTGTGATCGCTAACATCAACCCTGAAAATCCACCTATTGTGAAAAGCACAATAAATGCAATGGCAAACAGCATGGGTACTTCAAAACTAATTGCGCCTCGCCACATCGTAGCTACCCAATTAAAAACCTTAACGCCAGTGGGTACTGAGATGAGCATAGTTGCATACATAAAAAACAACTCACCAGCTAAAGGCATACCTGTGGTAAACATGTGGTGAGCCCAAACGACAAACGACAACAATGCGATCGATGCAGTTGCATAAACCATCGATGCGTAGCCAAACAGTTTCTTTCTTGAAAATGTAGGTACTATCGTAGAAATTATGCCGAAGGCGGGTAATATCATGATATATACTTCAGGGTGGCCGAAAAACCAGAATATGTGCTGGAACATCACTGGATCACCACCACCTGCAGCATCAAAAAAACTTGTCCCAAAGAACTTGTCGGTCAGCACCATAGTCACAGCGCCAGCAAGTACTGGCATAACTGCTATCAGAAGGAATGCGGTTATCAACCAAGTCCAGACAAACAAGGGGAGCTTCATCCATGTCATGCCCGGAGCTCTTAAGTTAACAATGGTCACAATTACATTAATAGCGCCCATGATGGAACTAATACCCATTATGTGTACAGAAAACACAAAAAATGCGGTATTGTCGTTGCTGTACGTTGTAGAGAGAGGCGCATAAAAAGTCCAACCAAAAGCGGGCCCACCACCTTCCAAAAATAATGACATCAGTAAAATTGCAAACGCGAACGGTAGTATCCAAAAGCTCCAGTTATTCATTCTCGGGAGTGCCATATCAGGAGCTCCTATCATCATTGGGATCATCCAGTTAGCAAGGCCGGTAAACGCGGGCATCACTGCTCCAAATACCATTATTAGCCCATGAACTGTCGTCATTTGATTAAAAAAATGTGGATCTACAAGCTGCAAACCAGGCTGAAAAAGCTCAGCTCTGATCACCATAGCCATGGCACCACCAATTAGAAACATGGTCAGTGAAAACAATAAATACAATGTTCCAATGTCTTTATGATTTGTTGTAAACAACCAGCGCTTAATACCTTTGGGAGCCGTATGGTGTGAATGTTCTTCTACGATGGCACTCATTACTTACTCTCCTCTAATGCATTTATCTCACGCTGAATTTGGCTGGGTTGAATAACATCACCAGTGTCGTTACCCCAGCTATTTCTTTTATAGGTAATTACCCCTGCGATCTGCTTGATCGTTAATTGCTTTGCGAAAGATTGCATGGCAGTCCCAGGCCGACCTAAAAGCAAAATATCTATATGCTCTTTAACATCTCCTGTGACAACTTTACTCCCTTTCATTGCTGGGAAGACCCCCGGTAGACCAAGCCCTGTAGGTTGATGGCAAGCAGCACAGTAAGCCATGTAAGCTTGTTCACCTACCTCCATCAACTCTTCTTTGGTAAGAGTTTGCTGGGCTACTGCTTGTGACTCTGCTTCTGCTTTTGCTTTTTCTTCCTTAGCCCCCTCCAGCCATTTATCAAATTGATCAGGACTCACAGCCTCGACGACGACGGGCATAAAGCCATGATCTTTTCCACATAATTCAGCACACTGGCCTCTGTAAATTCCCTCATCATTTACCTTAGTCCATGCTTCATTTATAAAGCCCGGATTGGCATCTTTCTTCACAGCAAAATCAGGCACCCACCAAGAGTGAATAACGTCATCAGATGTCATCAAAAAACGAACTTTCCTATCAGTAGGGATAACCAGATGTTTATCTACTTCGAGCAGATAATTTTCATTTTTTTCCTTAAGATCACTGATTTCTTCTTTCGGAGTGGATAGTAAAGAATAGAATTCGACGTCATGTCCCATGTACTCATAGTGCCATTTCCACTGCGACCCCGTAACTTTAATCGTTAAATCAGCTTTGCTAGTGTCTTCCATAGCAATGAGTGTTTTTGTAGCTGGTATTGCCATGCCAATGAGTATCAGGAAGGGAATAGCAGTCCAAAGTATCTCCACTTTGGTGCTTTCATGAAATTGCGCTGCAACAACGCCTTTTGACTTTCTATGTTTTAAAAGCGCCCAAAACATAATCCCAAACACAATCACCCCAATGACGCAGCATATTAGAAATATGGTCATATGAAGCTCGTATACTTGATGGCTAATGTCTGTAACGCCTTGCCTCATATTGTAAGCGCTGTTAGCGAGTGAGGGCATGGCGATTAGCACTGCGATCAATGCTACAACTAATCGACAAATTTTCATTTGACGTCTCCTTCAAGGCGACTCATGGTTGCCTTTTGTTATTATTGGATGACTGTCATATTGCCTATTTGTACATAGACTTACTGCACGACTATTAACCAATTAGTCAAAAAATAAACAAAATGCAAGATTTTTGAGAAGACTGAATTTAGAATCAAAAATGGGGGCTACTGGTAGTAAAACGAAGAGTGATGAAAAATTGTGTATAAAGATCAGAAAACTAAAAAATATTGAGATATGGAAAAGTCACGATAATTATCTTACTTTCACACAGTTAGAAAAGTTAATTATTACTT
>NZ_JAKEVK010000283.1:0-4640 GCF_022398435.1 Pseudoalteromonas sp. Isolate6
CTATACACAAAATTACAGAAGTTAGTCTATGAAATAACGAGTAACAAAGAAAAAAATTTAGAAAGATTGATAAAGATCAAAAAAGCCAAGGCATGCCTTGGCTTTGCTTTAAGCTTAGTTGTTCCTTAGAACTCGTAGCTGTAGCTCAGGCTAACTGAGGTGCCAACATCTTTTTGTCTTACTACCACGTCAGATTGAGTTACTTCTTGATCTTCATTTAGCAAGTTCTTGACTTTAAATTTAACTTTAGAGTTAAAGTCTGGATACCAAGTATATACTAGATCAAGTGAATGAAATGGTTGCTCATAAGCATCATCTCTACCGCCTATCCCTGAAGCCAAAATACGCTCACCAAAGACGTTATACACTAATGAACCACTGTGTTGACCATCAGCCGAGTCATAGTTTAATTGCATATTAACTACGTACTCTGAGTGACCCGTCATACGCTTCGTTGGGTTGGTTAAGTTACCAGCACGAGCAGGATCTATCGATACTTCAGAATCACTCAGGGTGATGTTACCTGACGTAAAGAAGCCACTCGCAAGACCCGATAAGTCGTATAACCATTCGGCTTCAATACCGTATACTTCACCTTCCTCACCGTTTACGAAGGTTGCTGTATAGTCTTCATCACCAACGCGCAAGATAGTTTCTATTGGCGCGGTGATATCTTTATAGAATGCCGCAATTGAGAAGTTGTCGCCATTATCCATATAGTACTCAAAGCGCGCGTCATAGTTTTTCAGGTCGCTACTTTTAAGGCCAGCTACACCGAAGGTGCGGATATCGGTTAATGGATCATAGTAGGCAACCGGTACTAACTCACGTAAGTCAGGACGTACAGTGGTTTCACCATAACCAAAACGTACTTGATAGTTACCGTCTGAAAGATACGTTAGCGATAGTGCGTTAAAGAAGTTATCTTCGTTAACTGTACCGGCTAAAATACGCTCTTCATCGTAAATCGTTTCCATCGTTATGCGGTCGAAAATCAGACTTGATGTTGCAAGTGACACTTGTTTAAAGTCCTCGTAACGAATACCACCACTAATACGCCAGGTATTGTCGAAGAAGATATCAAACTCACCATAGCCCGCATCTATCTTTTGAGCGGCAATGTAATCATCTGCTGCTGGTGCCTGAGGTTCGTTGAAGGTCAACAAGAAAGTGTTGTTGTTCAAAAACTCATCGTCAAGATAACCCGATAATCCATAGATCTCAGACTCATCAAAGTTTACTGGGATGGATATACCACTTTTGTTGTTTACAACGAAGTTACTGGTATTGTAAACACGCGCTCTATCCATAAAGTCGTAACCACCTTTAAGAGTAATTTCTATACCCTCGAAGGTTAACGGTAAGGTGACATTGCCGCTGTAAGACTTTACGTTGTCTTCCATGTCGGTAAAGGCGTACGTTATACGGTTATCATCACCGGTAACGATGGAGTTTTTATAAGAACCGTCTTCGTTATAGTTATCAATAAACTTAAAGTCGATTTCTGTTGGAATATCGGTTTGCGCTTTTGACTCTGTATACTGCCAGTCAAAGCCTACCCCCCAGTAATCGAGGAACGTGTGTTGACCAATCACTTGGTCGATATCCAACGTGCGTTCTTCGTAATCAAACTGATGTGAACGCTGTGCCGCGCCCGTTCCCGCAATTGTTCTAACGGTACTGCCGTTAGGGCTTTGTAACACGGAAAACTCTGATTCGGTTTCGTTATCTTCGAGATAAATCTTAGAATAAGTAATGCTATGCTGATCTAAGCGGTAACCGATATTGAATACACCATTTAGGCGTTCAGTTTCAGTCGTTACTTTAGATTCTTTAAGTGTTACATAACAAGAGTTTGCAGTATCTTCCGCAGTCTCAAGCTTAGACGTACAGTTTTCAGCTAATGTGTCGTCAATAACACCTGTTGTGCGGTCGCTATAATTCCAATCGTTGTCATAGGAACCCGCAAGCATAAAGCCTACCATGCCGCCTAACCAATCTTCTTGGAAACTATTGCCAATGTTGGCTTTTACATCAAAGTTTGGATCTAGCGACTCTTCTTTGACTTGAATATCGCGAGGAAGTGATGACACAAAACCTTTGATCACGTCAATTGCTTGATCCGCACGTGTTAGCCCGACTTTATCTTTGAAACCGTTTTTGTCTACAACTTCGCCGATGTCAAAGTTACCGCGATATCTTACAACTGCATCTTGTAGTACTTGAGGTATACCTTCTGTAGTTCCGCTGTAGGTAAAGCCTTTATCAGAATTAAAGTTTTGGCCAATACCTACCTCAATACCTGCGGTGAACTCCGATGGTACTGACTTAGTGCGGATATCGATGTTACCACCACCGAATGCAGCAGGCATTGATGGAGAATAAGCTTTTTGTACCGCTAGACTTTCAATAATGCTTGCTGGAAAAATATCGAGTGGAATAACGTTTCGGGTTAAGTCCGGGCTAGGTACTGCGGCACCATTCAGGCGAGCACTTGAGTAACGCTCACCTAGGCCACGAACATAGATAAACTTGCCGTCAACTAACGTAAGACCGGTAACACGACGTAGCGCCGATGCTGCATCACTATCACCTGTTCTAGATAGCTGCTCTGCGCCTAAGATATCCGCAACGAATGCTTGGTTCTTACGTTCTTCAATTACCGCTGCAGCACTACCTTGTAAACGAGTACCTACCGCAACAACTTCTTCGATTGCTTGTTCTTCTTCTGCAACGCTTGGTAGAGAAGTTGCGACTGTGAGTGCCGTACTGATGGCTAAAGCAACTTTTTTAAATTTCATTTGAGTATCCATATACAATCCTGCCAAAAATCATAAAAAAGGCGCAATGACTGCGCCTTAATTGTAATAACTAAGGTCATTACGGATAATTAGTCAGCGTTTGAAGCCTCAATTGCTTTCTTAGCCCACTGATACCATTCAGAAGATGTATCTTTATCAGATACCGCACCTATGTAATCAACAGTCGTGAAGAAGTTGTCATTTAGGCTGCTTAGGTCGTTTGCTTCAACAGTGATAGCGGTAGAGCTTGAATTTGTTGAGAAGCCATCTGCTGCAATTACGTCAGCTGCACCGTTTAGAATTTGGTTAGAACCTGCGTTAACAAACCAGTCTTCTTTACCTTCACCTGCAGGTAATGGGTCAGAACCATTTTTAAAGTTTGCAGCACAAGCAAGTACAGAGCTTACATAGTTAAGCGTATCAGCTTCAGCGTTTGCAGCAGCCTTATCATCTTTAAACTCTAAACATTCAGTGCCATTCGCAGCTGATGATTTAACCACTAATGCGTTGTAGTACATACCACGGATTGCATCGTCAAACTTCATACCTTGTGATTCGTCATCATCACGAATTGAGTTACCATCAGTCGTTAACACAGTTACGTTTGCAAAGTTAAGCGTAGATGCCGGTGCTTGGCTGTAATCGGGGCCTGCTGCTTTTTCACCATCAGTTTCAAAACCGTTGTTACCCATGAAACCTTCTTCGCCAGCAGGGATTAATACCGCTTTGCCGTCGTCATCAGCATAAGTAACGTCGCGCTTAGTTTTAATTGTGCCGTGCTTAACCAGGATGAATTGACCTTTACCTTGCCAACCTGCATCTACGTCTACTGCATCATCTTGAGTGTCGGTTACGACGATGTTTTTGATGCTAGCCGCGCCGCCAAAGAATTCGATACCGTCATCAAAGCCTTGGTGAATGTGTAAGAACTCAAAGCTAGAGCCAGAACCTACAGCATTAAGCGTTAGCGAGTTTAAGTCGTCTCCAGGGCCGCCATCACGAGGACCAGAACCTGCATACCAAATGTGTGCATATTTGATTTGACCGCTGCTATCTGCGTTGTTTTTACCGCCATAGTAGCTGGTTACACCTTCAGAATCTGCATTACAAAGGTCGCCATCGCGCTCCGCATCGGTACACTCGTTTGTGATACCAAAACCGTTAACCATTATGCCACCCCAGTCCGCAAACTGTGGACCGATACCTGCTAGGTTAAATGCGTCATATTCTGCAGCCGAAGTGAAACGAATTGGCTCAGCGGCAGTACCAACTGCGTTGATCTTTGCTCCACGCGCGATACGAACCACTGACTCACCAGAAGTGAATGCCATTACAGCACCTGGCTCTACAGTTAGTGTTGGACCATTCGCCTCGATTGTACAACCTGTTGAAGTGTTACAATCTTTACCGATTAAAAGTGCACCCTTAAATACGTGAGCACCACCATTCTTAAGTTTTTTGAATGTAACATCAGCTTGAATT
Source organism: Pseudoalteromonas sp. Isolate6 (assembly GCF_022398435.1). Lineage (NCBI taxonomy): Bacteria > Pseudomonadati > Pseudomonadota > Gammaproteobacteria > Alteromonadales > Pseudoalteromonadaceae > Pseudoalteromonas > Pseudoalteromonas sp. Isolate6. Next base: position 4,284 of record NZ_JAKEVK010000283.1, read on the forward strand.
TCTAGTGATTTAGACGCGAAGTCAGTACCGTATACACAGTGTGGTGCTTGGAACGTACCTTGAACTTCAGTGCTTCCTACCGCTCGAGTTGTACAAGGGTTCTCTACAACTGGATCTGGAGTTTTATCGCCAGTGTTTGTCGTATTGTTTGAATTGTTAGTGCTGTTATCGTTTACAGTAGGTGTAACTTCGATGTCACCACCACAACCAGTAAGTGCCATAGCAGCGACGATTGCAGAGACTCTGAAGAGGTTTTTTAGTTCCATTGCTAACTCCAATAGTAGACTTTTAAAAAATTATTTTTTTACTGTGTTTAAATGATGTGACTAAATTAATGGTGTTTTATTACACCAAGAT
>NZ_JAKEVK010000284.1:0-4628 GCF_022398435.1 Pseudoalteromonas sp. Isolate6
CTTCAGATAACACTGTGTATGTATACAGCCACATAAGGTATGTAGTTATCATGAGTCTAAAAAGCCCATTTCTGAAAGGTCTTCAGGAAGAAATGCGTATGCGTGGTTACAGCATTAGTACAGAAAAAACCTACCTATATTGGATTAAGGCATTCATTAACTTTCACCACAAGCGTCACCCTGAGACAATGGGAACGGAAGAGGTTACACAATTTTTAGTCTTCCTTGCCAACCAACGAAATGTGGCTATCAACACACAAAAAATTGCACTTAACGCGTTAGCCTATTTGAGAGGAAAATAAGGAGAAAATAAGTGACATATATGGACGTTCGCTCTGAATGGGAAAAACTAAACGCAAACAACTCAAAAGCATTAAAACATCTATATTTTTCAATACATTAGAAGACAGTTGTAAAAAGGCGATATCTGAAGGTTAGAAACTTTATATAAGTAAAAACACAGCAAACCAAGGTGCTCGCACAAGTGGTTTTGAGGCGTTGCGCTATGTTCAAATACAAAACACGACGCAACAATTATACAAATCTGTAGTTGGTTTTAAGATTTGCTCTCGCATTTTATCGTCTCTTCCCCAAGACGATAGGCATTATTTGCCAGCACATAAGTTCCCGAAATAATAGCAGTAGTAGGAACGAGTATCGGCGTTAATATAATTCCACTCACGGAATAATACGTATTGGTTTCATCTGCAACATCGACTATCTTTAGGGTTTTTCTATCCGATGAAATCTCGCACTTGTTGGTGTGAGCGGTATCTTGAACTGGCATCACTACACAAGCGCTGAGTGAGATTACCGGTAACATAATCAATAAATTTAATTTCATCACTTTTCCTTGAATTTGGGTTGCAATACTCTTGTGACGTAAGTCTTAAATATTACCTTCCTCTATAGATTCCCTGTACTTACGCTTAAAGTACTTCAAACTGGCATTGATCTCTTTAATTTCCATCCTTGATTCCACCGCTAAATCTCTCATTTCTTTGACTCGCTTTGAAATAAGGTAAATAAAGAGGGGAATTGGTATACATAAAAAAATAAAACCTATGTAAACAAGCGCACTTATGACGCTGATACTACTCCACATTACTTCCATCATATAATTCTCCTTGAAATTTCCTATGTATTATTTATGTAAAGCTGGCAAAAATACGTAAATAAAGTTACTCCTTTCAACGCCATAAAACTAGCTTTATATGACCTGCGTCTACAAATTTTGGAGAATTATGAAACGGAAGTATTAGGTAATGGCACTACTTGGGTCAAGGTGATGAAAAACATGCGACCTTCAAAATGGTATAAATAAGTCCGAGGTACCTCATTTAAAAAGAAGCACCCCATACCAATAAGTCGAACCGAAATTTTAAGATTTACCGAGGTTTTTTTCGTAGACTTTAAGTGCGTGTTCTAAATCTTCTATCAAGTCTTCTACGTCTTCAAGACCAATGTGAAGGCGGATCACGGGGCCCAATGCCCAACCTGTGGTTGATCGCAAATGCTCCATGGTTTTATTAGCTGTAACTAAACTTTCATAGCCGCCCCATGAGAAACCCATTTTAAAATGGGATAAGGCATCTAAGAAGCGGTTAATCGCTTTTTGGCTGCCTTCTTTCATTACGATCGAAAATAAACCATTACTACCATCAAAGTCGCGTTTGAAGAATTCATGGCCGGGACAAGTCTCAAAAGCGGGATGTCTAACGTGGTCCACAAGCGGATGCGCTTCGAGCCATTTCGCCACTGTCATTGCCGACTGCTCGTGCTGTTTTAACCTCGCAGGCATAGTACGTAACCCACGTAGTGCTAAATAAGCATCATCTGCAGAGGTACATTGACCAAGTAAATACGAGTGCTCTCTAAGCTCAGGCCAATAGCGCTCATTTGCAACGGCAACCCCCATCATGACATCCGAATGCCCAACAATATACTTGGTTGCGGCTTGAATGCTGATATCAACACCATGATCGAGCGGACGAAACTGCCAGCCATTACCCCACGTATTATCAAGCATAGTGATAACGCCACGGTGCTTTGCAACTTCAACCATCGCTGGCACATCTTGAACTTCCATGGTGATTGAACCTGGAGACTCTAAGAACAACACTTTGGTATTGTCTTGTATTAACGCGTCAATCCCAGCGCCAACCATAGGGTCATAATAAGTGGTTTCGATACCATAACCTTTTAACAACTTATCGCACAAATCTCTGGTTGGTTCATAGGCAGTATCCACCATCAGCAAGTGATCGCCTGCTTTTAAAAATGACAGTAGTGACTGTGCGATAGCAGCAGCACCAGACGGATATAAGGCGCAACCCGCACCACTTTCAAGCTCAGTAATGGCATCTTGCAAGGCGAAATGGGTATTGGTGCCACGGCGGCCGTAAAACAGGGTGCGATGTCCACGGCCTTTTATCGCTTCTTGCATTTCGGCAACACTCTCAAAAACTACGGTAGAGGCGCGCTGAACAACTGGGTTTACTACCCCTTTGGTATATTCTGCTTTTCTTCCAGCAGCAACGATTTTAGTATGCTTTTTCATAATTACTCTTCTGATTGTGCACGCCAGTATTCAACTAAATATCTGGAGATCGAGTCTTCTCTGGTGAGTTTATAGCCGGGCTTTGTATCACCCCACTCTGAAAATGTATTAAGCTCCGCCCGTGAAAACCATTTAGCTTGCTCAAGCTCATCTTGCTCGACAAAAATCTCTGTGGTTTTCGCCTTCGCGATAAACCCAAGCATAAGTGAAGACGGGAACGGCCAAGGCTGTGAGGCAATATAAGTGGCGTCGTATGCTTCAACACCCGCCTCTTCCATCACTTCCCTTATCACGGCTTGCTCTAACGTCTCGCCGGGGTCAACAAACCCAGCCAGCGTCGAAAATACACCTTCTGGCCAAACAGCCTGACGGCCCAACAAACAGCGTTCAACGCCATCAGGGAAAACATGAGTGACAAGCATGATAACGGCGGGATCTGTACGTGGAAACGTCATATGGCGGCATTCAGGGTTAACACAACGTCTTGCATGACCTGCTTCAACCATTTTATTGGGTTGCCCACAACGCCCGCAAAAACAATGGGTTTTATGCCAATAACATAAGCCTCGTGCAAGCACACCAATTGAGCCCTGTTGCTTTGGTAAGTTACGACCCACTTGGCGCATATCGATAAATTCTGATTCGGAGTCAATAAAAGAAAGCTTTTCTTGTTGTTTGGAGACATCAAGCGCAAAATAGCTGTGCGCTTCGTCACGACCTAAGAATATCGCGTCTTGAAGTGCTAAATCAGCGACTTCTGTGCGAGAAAGATAGTGTAATTCATTATCTCGGGCATGCACTAAATTAGCGTCGTCTTGAATTAATAACCAGCGACTGTTGTCACCCATTTGAGATAATAACCAGTTTTGATCTTTTCTTTCGTTAGATGCTCTGTCCAACGTCATTTGAGTGTAATACAGCAAGCCCCTATCCCTTCGTGTTTTGGAACAATTTATCCACCTCGGCGAGACCTTAAAGCTACCATAGCACAAAGGTACAGGCAAAAAAAAAGCCCATAAATGGGCTTTTGAAAACTACAGTGTGATTTCACACTACAGAGAGGCAAGATAGTCCAACAGCTTTTGATTTTCGTTTTCAATATGCTTATAGAATTCAATATCTTTTAGCTTAGATGCCGCGGCTTCATCGATGACGATTACAGCATCACGATGCATTTGTAGTGCCGAAGCCGGACACGCTGCCGTTAACGGGCCTTCCACCATAGCAACAACGGCATCAGCTTTATTTTCACCAGTCGCTAATAACACGACTTTTTTAGCATCTAAAATCGTGCCAATACCCATAGTGATTGACAAGTGAGGTTGGTACTCATCTGCTTTAAAAAAACGGGCGTTATCATCAATCGTCGCTTTCGTTAGGGTTTTAACCCGAGTGCGTGACGTTAAGCCTGAAGACGGCTCGTTAAAGCCAATATGGCCATTTCTGCCAATACCTAACAGTTGTACATCAATACCACCAGCCGATTTAATACGCGCTTCATATTCGCCGCACGCCGTAATTGGATTTTTTGCATCCCCCGGCGGTACGTGCGTGTTACTTTTATCAATGTTGATATGGTCAAACAGCTGCTGCTGCATAAAGTAACGATAACTTTGTGGGTGCGAGCCATCTAAGCCTAAATATTCATCTAGGTTAAAGCTGGTAACTTCAGCAAAACTGATTTCGTTCGCTTGGTTACGCTTAATTAATTCTTGATACAAAGCGACCGGTGTTGAACCCGTCGCTAATCCCAACACAGAGTTAGCTTTACGCTTTAATTGCGTTGTAAAAATGTCTGCACCATATGCTGCCACTTCGGCAGCGTCTTTTAAAATGACTACTTGCATACGATTAACCAAATGTTGAGATGATTAGAATAAAATGGGATCTGAGCCTTGCCTCGCGTGCAATCAAAGCAAGGTCAGATCGAACCTAATTGGGATACACAACATTAGGTTATTACCATTATGACAACGCTGTCATTATTATCAGAAATAATTCGCTTGTAAAGCAAAAGTGAAAAAAAATATGGATATTTTTTACTCTATGCAATCGAAAGATGTTAAAA
>NZ_JAKEVK010000285.1:0-4609 GCF_022398435.1 Pseudoalteromonas sp. Isolate6
ATTTTATTATATGCCCACACATTCGCCACTCACCTCATATCTACTCTCCTAAAAATAAAAGAAAACAACCACCCTGTAAAACAACTTTCTCAGAGAGAAAGTGACTGCTTATTCTGGGCATGCGAAGGAAAAACAGCATGGGAAATTTCTAAAATAATAGGACTATCTCAAAGGACTGTCACATTCCATCTAATGAACATTATTGAGAAACTACGAGCCAATAATCGTCAACATGCTGTCGCTTTAGCAATAATGAAAGGAATCGTAAAACCTAACTTTGAAAAAATACAGTCAAATATATAATTAAAAAATAATATAAAAATGGAACTTCTCACTATGAAAAAATCATCAATGATATTAGCTTACCTATTGGTGAGCATGTTGGCATTAGTAGCTAATGCCAATGAATTGCAACCCCCTCACAATCAACCTTGGAATTCACAAAAACCTTGGTTGATCCCTCAAGATACCAATACGGCACTTAACCAACCTGATCACTATGCTTGGCAACTATTTGTGGCCTTGAACTGGCCTGCGAATACAGATAAGTGTAAAGCAGATAAAAATTCGCAACTTGGAGAGCCAGGCTCAACGGTATGGGAAGTGTGGCAATCAAGAGAAGAAACTTTCTTAGACGGTGCTGCACGTCCACTTTCATGGAAAAAAGGCTGTCTAGCCGGTGGCTTCGATACACTCCCAACTGGTGACTATACTGTTTTTGCTGATGAAAGCATTCGCTTTAACCGTATCGCTTATCGTTACATACGTCAGCACAAACTTTATAGCCTTGATGAGCAAGAACGTCTAGCGCGAAGCGGCATAACAGATCTCAAGTTTCCTTTAGGGTCGGTAACGGCTAAAGCACACTGGGTAAGAATCGATGAAATTGATAAACCTCGCTATCACTGGAAAGAAGTCACCAGAGATGGTGTAACTCACCTTTATGGTATGTCGGGATTTCATATTGTTTCAAAAGATTCTCCAACTTGGTTTTGGGCAACTTTCGAGCATATTGATAATGAACGTCGGTGGCCACAAAGCTACCCTGAAGCATTTTCTGGTTGGTTGACTCCCTCAGTTGATCATGCAGCTTGCTCCGAAACGTCACCATCCTGTAATGAATATCCACGGGGCTATGGCCTCTCAGGTACTAAATGGGAAAATTATCGCCTTCGCGGAACTCAAACTCAGTGGACTAATAACCGCGGTATTCCAACCACACTGGCAAACTCACAATTAGAGAGTTTTATGGATCTGGAAACTAGCTCTTGCATCACCTGTCACGCCTTGGCGGTTAAAGGTGAACAAGGCCCATCTAAGCCAATTAGCTTTTTGTTGGAGCAAACCAATATTCATGGTAAGAAACTAGGCTACGTTGGGCCACCTCAAACTGAGCTTTTCCTTGATGGTAATGGCGAAACCATTCCATACTTGGGACTTGATTATGTTTGGGCATTAAGAAAAGCTAAACGTGAACAGCAGTAATCACCTCGGTAATTAATGACTAGCTACTAGGCCTGATGTGAACGATCCAGGCCTAGTTTTTCTGTAATTCCCGCCGATTTGGTATAGCTCGTTAATAGAGTTATGCAACCTCAGGATAGTCCATTGCAATTTGATCTCCCATAGCATCGCACAACCCTATGTATTTATGACAATTATTTTAAGCAAATGCGCTATTTTGTTACCTTTCCATAAAGTGAGGCATGCGTAATTGGAGTTTTCTGTAATCATTAAAGCTGTAGACTAACTATAAAAGACCATATTTCACCGAATCACAGATCTTCGCTGCGCTAAAAGACGTTGACTCCGGTATGGAAGTCGAAGCATGGGGATATGGAAGCTGCTAATGTTAAGAAATTAAAGTGCCTAAAAAACGTATGCTGAAGTCAACCGAGAAAGTAATGTGATTAAGGAGCATTTTGCAAAAATGTTGGTAACAGCAGACAAGCGTAGTTGCGTAAGTACTTTGTCCAAAGCAGTCCTGAGCATTGTAAAACAACACAAACTGGCTTCTAGAAGTATGGGCAGAATCAAATTTAAAAAATTATCCGTTTAACCATAAACGTATTTATTGAGCGAAATTGGAAAACTCCAATTTAGACGTATCATTAAATGGGAAGTGAACATAGGTAGCATCGAGGCGAAAAAACAGTTTAGCAGCGAAGCTAAGAGAAGTGGCTTGAAAAGGTGACTTTAGAACGACGCTACCCTTTGGTTAACCTATGAACAAAGTGGAATCCCACCCTTACAAAACTATATCGATAGACTTCTCTTACCAAACAATTCACGCAAAAAAATATCGGTCTAAAATTTATTTTCACTTAGTATGCTTGCTGGTTCAGAAGTCTTTGTAAGCAGTTAACCAAAGCGAATAAACCTCAGATTAAAATAAGGAATGGCCTCACTTATTATTTTTTAAGTTTGTCTCACCTTATCACCTTGCCTAGCAGACAGCTTTGGTGCTAGAAAAGAATAGTTACCCAAAACTATGGTGAGATAACAAAAAAGCCCACCATGTTTGATAGCAAAGTACTTTATTCAAAGTGTTGCTCACTAGTAAACATCGTGGACTGCTTAAGTCTTATTTCTATTTAAAAATTCAGTAAAAGCTTCCCAATATTGGCAGTTAACATCGTTGCCAAAACCACACTTAACAATCTTTTAATAAACATAGATCCTTTTGACATAGCCATGTGCCCACCAATCCACCCACCTAAAGCGTTTGCTATCAACATAGGTACAGCAGCCTCCCAAAGCACCTTATCAGCAAAGACAAATACAAGTGTCGCTGCAATATTTGTCATTAAATTAATCGGCTTTGCAATTGCAGTCGCGGTAAGTAAATTATATTTTAAGCTTCTATTTACTGCCAAAGCCATGAAAGAGCCGGTACCAGGGCCCGCCACACCATCGTAAACACCAATTGTTGTCAGCCAAGCCAAAAAAGCCGGTTGGTTTCTACTCTCTGTAGAGCCAGGTTCTTCAGCTTTAACAATTCGACTAAATATCAGTGCAATTAAGATGCTAGCAATAATGAGCACTTCTAACAGCCACTCAGGTGTGACGATCGCAATTTTACTCCCTATTATCGAACCAAGAAAACAAGGAATTCCGGCAAGCAGAACATAACGCCATCTAATTAGGCGGTTGAGCGCATACTTAAGCACAACGAAAGAGGTACCTACCATTGATACCACTTTATTGGTCGCAAGCGCCGCCACTGGACTAACACCACACAATAACAGCGCCGGTACTTGGATAACTCCCCCACCACCCGCGATCGCGTCTATATACCCAGCAAATAGCGCAATGAAAAACAGAAGTAATATGATCGAAGGCTCTAGACTTTCAAAGAATTCCATTACTACCTACTCTCGTCAACAACCTCAGCTTTCGGTTTATTTATTGTGGTAACTTTAGGTCCTGTTAAAAAATTAGATTTAGCAATTACCATCACAAATACTCCAGCAACTATACCCCAAAATGCAGATCCCACTCCCATAAAGGAAATACCAGAAGCTGTTACAAGAAAAGTCACTAATGCTGCCTGACGATTATTTTCGTCCGCCACCGCAGAGTTTAATGCATTACCGATAGTCCCCAACAATGCCAAGCCCGCGATCGCTAGAATCAATGCCTCAGGAAATACACTAAAAGCCTGCACAATCGTCGCCCCAAAAATCCCAGTCAGAATGTAAAATACCCCTGCGGCTATTGCCGCTACATACCGCTTTTTAGGATTTGGGTGAGCTTCCTTACCGACACAAATAGCAGATGTTATCGTGGCAAGGTTAATTGCATAAGCTCCAAAAGGGGCTAATAGTGTTGTAGACACACCAGTCCATGCAATAAGTGGCGATACTGGCGTATCTTTATAATCTGAAGCTCTTAACACGGTCAGCCCAGGTAAATTCTGTGAGGCCATAGTCACAATAAATAACGGCACCGTAATACCAATAAACCCCTGCCAACTAAATACTGGTGTCACAAACTCGGGTTTGGTAACTGAAAAGTCCATGGGCTGAGGGCTAATTAAGCCTTGTTGATAAGCAATACTACACCCAACAACTAACGCTAAAATGACGGAATACCGAGCACTAAATTTCTGACTGATAATAAACACAAGAAACATCACAAGCACAAGTATCAGTTCTGATTGCATTGCAGCAAATGCATTAATACCAAAGTCTAACAATACACCTGAGAGCATTGCAGCTGCGAGAGATAGTGGAATCTTTTTCATCAACCGCTCAAATAGCCCACTAAAACCACTAATTGCGATCAAGAGTCCAGTAATAATAAAAGCGCCGATGGCTTCATTTAAACTGACTCCAGAGGCTCCAGTCACCAACATAGCAGCACCTGATGTTGACCATGCAGTGGTGATCGGTGTTTTATAACGTATCGACAGTGCGATACCCGATAGCCCCATACCTAGCCCCAGAGCTAATATCCATGAACTTATTTGTTGCTCAGAGGCACCCAAAGCTTGGGCAGCTTGAAATACGATTACAACTGAACTGGTAAAGCCAACTAACACAGTTACAAAACCAGCGTTAATTGCAGATAATGACATATCTTTAAATATATCAATCAGCGGATTAAG
>NZ_JAKEVK010000286.1:0-4581 GCF_022398435.1 Pseudoalteromonas sp. Isolate6
ACGATGACTAATGATGTACTTACGTCAGTATGGCCAAGTTCGTGCAAGCGCAACCCTGGAAGACAAGTTCTTTGGAATGTATGGACAAACATTGGGTTGTACTCAGGTAATGAGGTCATTGGCACATTTCCGGATTTAGAATTTGCCGTGCACTCATCTAGGGAGCAGTCATCTACATTTCTGCACGAGGGCGACTATCTATACTTTAATAATTCTCGGTGGCCGATACTATGAGCATAGTAATACCGCATCAAACTAAGCACAGTCTGTTATTAAATACAAACTTCAGTGTTCTAGAAGTCCGAGGAAGTGTTGAAGGTAGTAGCCCTGAAGGTGCTCGACAACTGATACAGTTTATCACCCGCTCAACTATGACGAAGACTGGGCAAACTATGGCTAGTAACAACTCGTTTGATTTTGTTTGTCAGTCACCAGAGCCTTTGATTGTGCTGGGTATCGATCTGTCCAATACCTACGCCGCAGTGGTTGTTGATAATGTAGAGCCTGCCGTTCGAGAGCCATCAATTGATAGTAATTGAATTTTATARGCCAAGGTCGAGAAGTATCAGCCCAATTATATTGGATTTTAATGGTACGACTCCACCCCCTGTTGAAGATAAAGAGGTTGCTGCATTTTGGGATATAGGGTACTCGAACAATCTAAATTTTGAGGTGCTGGCTACACTGCAATACGGCAATTCTGGCTCAAATGAAACCGTTCTTTCTTTGGGTTGGGCTAACGCTGACACCCTGCATATTGATGTGAACCAACGCTGGTATGCTCAACCGGTGACGAGTGAGAGCCAAACATCAATTAATTGGTTTAATAAAATGCCAACCATCATGTATGAATACGTCCAAAAATGGAGCACTGGTGCAATTGAGCAATTTGAAACGATTCAAATATGGCGGGAAGCATCACAACATGAAACCGCACTTCGCATCCATTACGGGCCGAGTGAACGCGCATATATTTGCTACCGAGTAAAGCATCCTCAAAAAGGCCGTGTAATTGTGCGATTTGATAACGCGCTGAATGCTAGCCCGCAGATAGGCAAAGTTAAACTCAGAATGTCTCCCTATGAAAAAATCTGCTACTGGGGGTTACCTGGTGGGCCAGTTCGCTCAGATGATGACATTCCCCCCATTGATTCAAAAATTCCAATAGAGCCACAGATACAGAGATATTACATCATGCAACCATCAATCAGCTGTAATCGACTAAGTGATGATTTAAAAATACTGATAAATAGTATCAACATTACATGGCAACGTGGCCAGTTTGCTGCAACGGGCAACATCAAGTTTTGCAGCAGAATAGATATGGAGCGTGCGATTGGCCAACAGTTAAAATTGGTCATTAATGGATATGAGTTTGTGGTGATTTGTGAGCAACCCAGTACAAGCAATCGGTTTGCGAATAATAGCTATAGCGCATCGATACGCTCAAGATTTGCAGAGCTGGCTGCACCGTATCAGCGGGAGCGTAATTACGTAAACACCGTAGATAAGTCGCTTGCAGGTATCATGACCGACATTTTAGAAAATACAGGTTGGACGTTAGACAACAAAATGATTGATTACCCAATCCCTGAGGGGGCGTTTTCGTATCGAGGATTGACGCCAGCGGCTGCACTATTAAAAGTAGCCAGCAGTATTGGTGCGATATTGGACATTAACGACACAACCAAAACCGTCTCAGTTGTGCCTGAGTGGCCAGTTAATCCGTGGAGCACAGAGCAAGCAACACCTGATGTCATTCTCAATGATGCTCTAATATTAGAGCACAATACACGAGACACCATTCAGCCTGAGCACAACGTTATTTTTGTGAGAGGTGAACAACAAGGTGTAGCGTGTAAAATCAAACGTCAAGGCACACCCGCGACTGATTACGCTCGCGACATCGTAGATAATCTAATCACCGACGTACAAGCCGCGCGTCAACGTGGCACATGTGAACTAGCAAGAAGTGGTAACAAACGAACCGCAACCATTCGGACCAAACTCAAAGCTGACCTGCCACCAATCAGACCTGGCATGTTATTAGGTGTAAGGTTCGAAGATGAGCTATACAAAGCAACCGTGGACTCACTGGCTATCGCTGCCAGTATCAGTAACCAGGGCGCGATTATGGTAAATCAAACAATTCAGGCGGTACGCAATGTCTAACACACTAAACAGACTCGGATCGGTCCTCTCTGGCACACAGCGCAGTATAGTAAAAGTGCTAACAGTTAATAATGATGGCACTACCACAGTAGAGCACAGCGACGGGACAACCAGCCGCGTACTGGGTGATAGTGTTCAAGAAGGCTCTGCATATATAGAGAATGATCGCATCACAGGGCAAGCACCGGACTTGCCGTATAGTGACTAGGCGGAACCTAGACTAAAAAGGAAACTTACCATGACTACAATCAATACTACTCTTACAGCACGTCAAATCGCAGAGCAAACAGTTTCAATCCTTGAGCGCTTCTATACTTCAAATCAAAACGACATCAGTGTTGGAATTACACTGGATGGTGACGTTGACTATACCCACAATAGCAGCGACAGTGATTTGGTTGCTATTGAGTTGTTCAATACGCAAGACGGTTTTGATTCACTAGGTGATTACGATTCTGAATATGATGAAAGCGATGATGAATTTTGGACGGGCGAAGTGAAAGACGCAATGACAGAGTGCTTCATGGAGTGGAACCGCGAAACGCTTGAGTACAACGAAGACTACACCATCAACCTAGCTAAATAACTCAACTAACTAGGCGGCTGAGGTCGCCTTTTTAAGGTGTCTTATGAATCAAACTAAATTTAATGCTTTTATCAAAGCCGCTGAGTCCATCAATGCTGATTATGCTTCGGGCTACCGCCGAGGGTTAAACCGCTTTAAACATGGTGACAACTTTGGCACTGAGCAAGAGCATGAAATATGGATGGCGCTGGGGTTAAATGGCGATCCTCGCACTGAGCTTGGTGAAGGTTATCGCGATGGTGCTGAGGGGAAAGCGCCCCGAGGCTTTCATGCGAACTTGGGTAACATGAACGCAAAAGGAGAGCTGGACTTAGATACGAAAATACAAATGCGCGCTAATAGCCAAATCAAAGCCGCTTTGGTGAAGAAAGCCCAAAAAGAGGGTATGAAGCTTGGTCCTTGGATGATCAAAACCTGCTTGGAAGCTAAAGAGAGCAATAATGACTCCCAAGACTGCAAAGAAATTTAACACACTCGCTGAAGTTGACGCCTATCTAAGCGCCAAAAAGCTTCAATGTTTGGAGTGTGGTAAGTCATTCGTGATGCTTGGTAAACATTTAAAGTCACATGGTATGACACCCAAGCAGTACAAACTTAAGTGGGGCATACCACAGGAAAGAGGTCTTGCAGGCGTTGAGTACCGTCAAGCGCACAGCGATAAACTCAGTGCGATGAGAGAGGAAGGCAAAATCAATCATGATCATCTTGCTGATGCAGCCAAGCGCATTGATTATGACAGCCGAACTGCGTTAACGTCAGCAAGCAAAGCGGCACACATTGAGTTTTTAGCACGTGAGCAGCCATACAACGCTCACCGGATCTCTGACGGTGGAAAAAGAGCCAATGGTAAGGACGCTACAAGAGAGCGTGAATACCAGCGCCAATATCGAACCAAAAAACGAAACAGCCCACCCTAGTGGGCTTACTCTTTCGCTCTTCTTAGCTACCCCAATTACTCTAAGTAACTCAAAGGAAAATCACCTTTAATATTGTTAAACTTTATTAGAAATAATTAAATTGTGATTTTTCGCGGTTTTCGCACAATTTTCCCTAAGTTTTCGCGCGCGGCATCATACATGGATGTACTAATGTCGATTAGCTCCATGGATGAATGCTGTTAATCGACCTTTAATAAGGCCCTGGCTCGCTACGAACTAGGATGTTTTACTCTCTTTGTTTAGAAGCCTAATAGCTCGGCGGGTAAACCACCTCCGACCACGCTGGTCAGTGCTGATGCTGTGGTAGGAGCGAGTTTACCTCGCGAGATTTTATATCTCAAATCTCTATTCCCCAAACAGCAAAAAACCCGTCGCATCTCTGCAACGGGTTTCTTTAATAAGGCCCTGGCGATGTTCTACTTTCACATGGGAAACCCACACTATCATCGACGCTGTTTTGTTTCACTTCTGAGTTCGGCATGGGGTCAGGTGGTTCCAAAACGCTATAGTCACCAGGAAATCTGGGTGCAAATGTCTAATGACATCGTGCYTCGCACGAGCATTCCATTTGCGCAAGGTGAACCGATTTCGCGATACCGCTGAGGTTGGTCACCTYGTTTAATTCTTAAATCTGGAAAAAGCTATTAARTTCTTCTGTCTACTTYAGTCTATTAACTTCTGTCGCTTATAAACCACTTTGGCGTTGTATGGTTAAGCCTCTCGGGTAATTAGTACGAGTTAGCTTAATGCCTCACAGCACTTCCACATCTCGCCTATCAACGTTGTAGTCTTCAACGGCCCTTCAGTTGACTCTAAGTCAAAGTGAGAACTCATCTCGAGGCCTGCTTCCCGCTTAGATGCTTTCAGCGGTTATCAGTTCCGAAC
>NZ_JAKEVK010000287.1:0-4482 GCF_022398435.1 Pseudoalteromonas sp. Isolate6
GGTGAAATAGCATATTAGCTTCGTTAAAAATTTCTCATTTAGAACAACTAAATAGCAAAATTTTTGCCTTGCCTATATGGATATAGGTACCTTAGCGGTAGCAGGACGCGAGAGCGGTGCTACAAAAGCTATTTCCCCGCTTCAAGATAAATCATTTACTTAATACAACTGGTATAAGTCCGAGCGGGCTTAAAATTGGACCAAAGCCATCAAAGCTTTTAAATACAGATAGGTACATAACCCAATTGGCATGAGAAACGAAAAAGGGCCGTAAAGGCCCTTTACAACAAGTAGAAACTAGCAAAAACAAAGGTTAGCGCATTGCCATCATCATTTTAGCCGGTTCCTCTAGGAAGGTTTTCCATAAATTATTGAAACGTGCGATCGTGCCACCATCAATAATACGATGGTCGCCAGACCAACTTACTTGCATGATAGAGCGCGCAACCACATTACCTTGTGCATCAAAGCGTGGTAACTGCTGAACCTTGCCAAGTGCAACGATAGCAACTTCAGGTTTATTGATAATCGGTGTCGCAACCGTACCACCAATAGCCCCTATGTTTGAGATTGAGATAGTACCGCCTTTCAGTGAATCAGGAGATACGCGCCCTTCCCTAGCGGCTTCTGTCAGTTCAGTAACAGATTGGGCAACTTCAACAATCGATTTGCTTTGGCATGATTTAATATTTGGTACAAGAAGACCCAGCTTGCTGTCCACCGCCATACCAATATTATGGTCATCAAAATAAGTGATTTCTGTACAGTCATCATTTACTTTTGCATTCAAAATTGGGAACTCGTTGATTGCAAGTGACAACGCCTTGATAAAAAATGGCATCATCGTCAACTTCACGCCTTGCTTGGCATATTGCTCTTTCAAAGCACCTCGAAGCGCAATTAAATCGGTTAAGTCAATCTCATCACAGTAAGTGAAATGTGGGATCGTCGATACAGAGGCCATCATTTGTTTGGCCATCGCCGCTTTCATACCACGTAAAGGCTCAACTCTTTTCCCACCTTCTGAGGTAGGAGTTGGCTTTTGCGTTTGAGACTGTAACGTTGTGCTAGCTTCATTCGTGGTCGAAGCGTCACTTACACCGTGCTCAAGGAAATGTTCGATGTCCTCTTTATACACACGACCATTTTTACCAGAGCCTGGCACTTCAGAGAGGTCAATACCAACTTCGCGCGCCTTACGGCGCACTGCTGGAGAGGCGATTGCTTTACCATTTTTCGGCAAACTTCGCGTGGCCTCATTGCTCGCAGTAGTTGTGTGTGCTGTACTTTCTTTAGGTTTGTGAACATCAGCGATTGGATCGTCTGATTTTCCAGCGTGAGAGGACGCCAACTTCATTTGAAATAGCGGACTATGCACCTGTGCTATCTCGCCTTTTTGATAATAGAGTTTCTCAACAATACCATCGTACTTAGCTGGAATTTGCACTAGAGCCTTGTCAGTCATTACATCACAAACGGCCTGATCTTCTTTGATTTCATCGCCTTCAGCGACAAGCCATTCAACGATTTCACACTCAACAATGCCTTCACCGATGTCTGGTAAAATAAAATCTTCAAGTACTGCATTGGTTGAAGTAGTTGGCGAGGATTGAGCTTCCGGTTGTTCTGACTGAGCAGCTTGCTCGCCGGCAACATCCATCGCAAACAAAGGTTCATGGACCTTTGCAATTTCACCTTTTTCGTAATGCAGCTTGGTGATCACACCATCATGTACCGCAGGGATCTGCACTAGCGCCTTATCCGTCATCACGTCACAAATAGGTTGATCTTCTTTTACTTCATCGCCAACAGCCACCAACCACTCGACGATTTCGCACTCTACGATGCCTTCACCAATATCTGGTAAGATAAATTCTTTAGCCATAACTTATCCTTAAAATTCCATAGAACGTTTGATAGCGGCGAACACTTTCAGTGCATCTGGCACATATTCTTTTTCAAGTGCTAAAGGATATGGCGTGTCTAATCCACAAACTCGCTCAATTGGAGATTCTAAATGCAGGAAACACTCTTTTTGTATGGTTGCTGCAATCTCAGCACCAAAACCATTAGTGATAGGCGCTTCGTGGCTCACGACCAAACGACCCGTTTTAACCACTGACTTGGCTACCGTATCCATATCCCAAGGAAGAATACTTCTTAAGTCGATTATTTCGCAGCTAATACCTGCTTCTTCAGCTTTTTGCGCCGCTTGTTCTATGATTTCCATCTGCGCGCCCCAAGCCAATAGCGTTATATCGGTACCTTCTTTAATCACTTCGGCTTTACCAAGCTCGATGCTGTAATCTTCTTCTGGTACTTCACCAACAGAAGCGCGATATAAGCGCTTAGGCTCAAAGAAAATAACCGGGTTATCGTCTTTGATGGCAGCACGCAGAAGGCCTTTTGCTTGATACGGGTTACGCGGTACTACAATTTTAAGACCAGGTGTATGCGCAAAATAAGCTTCTGGTGATTGTGAATGATATAGACCACCTGCAATACCACCACCGTATGGCGTACGAATTGTTAAGTTACCCACATCAAACTCATTACCCGAGCGATAACGGAACTTAGCCGACTCGTTCACGATTTGGTCAAATGCTGGGAAGATATAATCCGCAAATTGAATTTCAGCAAGCGCAGGGGCACCAAACGCTGCAAGACCATTGGCAAAACCCAAAATACCTTGTTCAGTCAATGGCGTATTAAAAACACGGTGTTTTCCGTATTTTTCTTGAAGGCCAGAAGTTGCACGGAATACACCACCAAAGTAGCCAACATCTTCACCAAAAATACAAGCCTGCGGATGCTCCGCCATCGTGATATCTAGCGCCGAATTAATGGCGTGTAGCATGTTCATTTTAGCCATTATTTAATTCTCCCTGCTGTGACTGGGTATGCGTCTGGATAAGCTTTAATATGCGCTTTCAATTCATCATATTGTTTTTGCAGCGATGGAATTGGCGTATCGTAAACATCTGAGACCAGATCTTCTAATGCAGGCTTCTGTACTTTCTCTGCGACCTTCAATGCAGCCAAGATATCTTCACGGATTTTCTCTTTTTCCGCATCATCTTGGGCTTCATCTAGCCAACCTTGTTTTAGAAGCCATTGCTTAAATCGATTTACTGGACAACTATTCTTAAATTCAGCTTCTTCATCTTTGGTACGGTAACCAGATGGGTCATCGGAAGTTGAATGTGCACCCAAACGATATGCGATAGACTCAATCATCACAGGCTCACCGTTTTCAACTGCGATTTTACGCGCGGCTTGTGTCGCGGCGTAAACGGCAAGCGCATCGGCACCATCCACACGGATGGTCTTAATACCATAGCCCACACCGCGGGCTGCAATACCATCACCTTTGAACTGTTCATCAGCAGGTGTTGAAATCGCATAACCATTATTACGTGCATAGAAGATAACCGGTGAACCATGTACCGCGGCCATGTTTAGACCAGCGTGGAAGTCGCCTTCTGAGGCAGCACCTTCGCCAAAATAGCAAATCGTGACGTTATCGATTTCAGACGTTAGCTCGCCGGTTTCTTTATCAATGTGTTTTAACTTTTGGCCGTAGGCATAGCCCGTTGCTTGAGGAATTTGCGTTCCTAGCGGCGACGAAATAGTCAGGTAATGTAATTCTTTAGAACCATAATGCACAGGCATTTGGCGGCCTTTACCTAAGTCCTTCTCATTCGAGAATAACTGATTCATGAATTGCTCAAGCGAAAAACCACGATAGTGAATTGCGGCTTGCTCACGGTACTGAGCCATGATCATGTCATCTTCTTTAAGCGCTGCGGCACTTGCCGTAACAGCAGCTTCTTCGCCAAGACATTGCATGTAAAAGCTAATGCGTCCTTGACGCTGAGCACCTTGCATACGCTCGTCAAGTAAACGGATAAACCGCATTGTTGAATAAATTCTTAATGCCGTTTCTTTGTCAATATCTGGTGCTGTTGCACCGTCTAAAACATCGCCTTGGTCACTTAAAATCTGTAATGTAGGGATATTGAGTGCATGACCATCTATAAATTCCAGCGTGTGGCTGATATTTAAGGATATATTATTGGGGTTAGTCATAACCTACCTTCTCTTGTTGTCATAACAAACTTACGGAGTTCAACCCGACTTCCTCATACGAGATCTGGCTTCAGATTGCGTAAGACGAAAAGAGTCTTAACTCACCTCGCATTTATGATTGTGTTAATTGGTCTTGATCACATTTGTGGTTAGTATGAATAACTGGTCTAACAACTTATCAAAGACTGAATAATATTTGCGATTTAAGTAAGTAAATTAAATTAAAGCGTTTCAACTTTACGTTAACGTAAACGGTTATTCAACTAATCCTAGATGAATAACCGTGAAAATGCATCAATGTTTTTGGAAAGATTTTGATACGAAGGCAAGTAGAATTTTACATCTATGATTTATATAAAGTTTTCATCAACCTCTAACGGGATAACCGTTAGT
>NZ_JAKEVK010000288.1:0-4452 GCF_022398435.1 Pseudoalteromonas sp. Isolate6
AAATAACTATATTTTAGTCAATTCCGTCACTTTTTGAGCACATAAGTTTTCAATTAAAAAACATAAAGCATTGATCTTAATACAACTAATATTTGGCATTGTTCTTGATACAAAAAGCATGTAACTGAGCCAATAAGGATCGACCATGAATAAAATTTTACTACTAACAGCAGCAACGATGATGACAGCCACTGTCGCTGCACACGAAAAAAATAACATCACGTTTAGCGGTGACAATTGTGAAGTAGAATTTCAAAATGACGTTAGGATCACGCCTGATAACTTGGTGATCACAACAGCCAAAAACAAAACAGCTGAGATCAACAACCTTGGCGAACTGACACTCAATGGCGAGCGCATTGCACTCGATACGCAGCAAAAAACGATGCTCACGCAATATGGTGATGAACTAAGAGGCCGCCTACCACAAGTGGCTGATATTGCTTTTGAAGGCATAAAATTAGCGGGCGTTGCCCTTAATGAAGTAGCGCAAACCTTTAATTTAACCAGTTTAGATAGTATTCATGCAGTGATCGATGACCTCGAAACGGAAGTGCAAAATACGTTTTATCAGCAAGGTGCATTCGTGATGGGCAAGCAGACCTTTGATGAGTTTGGCCAAAACTTCGATAGTCAGTTTGAAGAAAAAATCGAAACGGCAGTACAGGGAGCCATGATGCAATCGATAGGTAGCTTATTGGTTGCAATTGGCAACGAAATGTCGGATGCAAACGGTGATATAAGCAGCTTTGAACAACGGATGGAAAACTTCGCAACGCAAATTGAAACTAAGGTCGAACAACAAGCAGAATCTATTGAGAAAAAAGCAGATGCACTGTGTGGCGACTTTGAACAAATAGCGAAAAACGAGGCCATTGTCGCAAAGTCTATCCCTGCCATGTCAGAGTACCAACTGTTTAAATTTAAATAATCCGACGTTGGCATAACTTACAATTTAATTAAGGGTACGTTATGCCAACCCTTTTCTTTGTGCATCGGCCAACTCACCCAGGGTTTTAATCGCTTGCTCTACCGAATTCCCCCAAGGCAAGCCATAACTGATACGTATACAATTTTGATATTTTTTGCTGGCACTAAATAGCGTACCAGGCGTAATACTGATCCCACACTCCAAAGCTCTTTGGAACAGCAAGGCTCCGTCAACATGCTTACCTAAGTCTAGCCACAGCACACAACCACCTTGCGGGCGGCTGACTCTTACCTCACTACCAAATGCGGCATTCACCGCTTGGATCATGCGATCTCGATTCTCAATTAACCGTTTACGAACCAACTTTAAATGGCGCTCATAACCCCCTGAGCTGAGAAAGTCCGCCAGAGCCCATTGATTCATTAAAGATGACGAGCAGCTCAACGCACGTTTTATGCGCTTTGCTTTTGCACTAAATTGACTGGCAACCATCCAGCCCACTCGATAGCTAGGTGCAGCGGTTTTTGAGAATGAGGCACATGTGATCACTAAGCCCTTTTGACTAAATGCTTGTGCTGGTATGCCACGCTGCTCGGTAAAATATAAATCGCCATACACATCGTCTTCTATCAACACCACGCCACGTTGCTCTAATAGTGCCACCAGCTGCGCACGTCTCGTATCTGGCATAAAACTACCGAGCGGATTACTAATACTGGTAGAAAACACGCAAGCTCGAATATCATGTTTTTCAAGCGCACGCTCAAGGTCGCTCAGCCAAATGCCGTCATCCGGACAAACAGGGATTTCGATGGCCTTTAGTCCCAAGTTTTCAGCCAGTTCAACAATGCCAAAATAACAAGGAGATTCAATCGCTATCACGTCTCCAGGCTTAGTTACCGCTTGTAACGCAATCGCTAATGCTTCTTGCGCGCCATTGGTGATCACCACTTCATCCATGTCTATTGCTAAGCCCATATCCAAATAACGCCGCACGATTTGCTTTTTTAAGCTATCTAAACCATCCATAGGACCATAATTGATGAGCTCATTCCCAGCTTCTTTCATTACACGGCGCATAATTTTGGCAAGTACTTGCTCAGTACCAGCGATGGCAATGGGGTTAGCGATACCTAAAGGGATTGCATGTGGCTGATGGATCCCATTATAGACTTGTTCAATCAACGCCTGCTTGTTAACCACTACGGGTTTGGCGGGTAATCTCGCACGCTTTGGCGAGTCGTTGTGCGAAGCTCTTTGGCATAAAAAGTAGCCTGACTTTTCTTTGGCAACCACTTTTCCTTGGTCTTCAAGTGCTTGATAGGCCTGCTTTACCGTTGGAATACTGACATTTAAGTTTTGCGCCATAACACGCAATGAAGGAAGCTTTTCGCCCGGTAAAATGGACTCTTGTTCTGCCATCGACAAGATCATTTGGATCACCTGCTGATAGAGAAAGGCGGAATGTTGGCGTTGAATAACGGTACTCATAAGCAATAATCTGTATAGGTATAAATTAGCAAATTCTGTATATAGCTTATACAGAATAACAGCGTAAACTACAGACTTCCACTGCTGTTTAAATCTAGAGCCGATCATGAAAAATCTGTTTCTTTACACCATCACTGTGTTGATTTGGGGATCAACATGGCTTGCCATTGAATATCAACTTGGCAGCATCAACGAGTTTGTGTCACTGTTTTACCGATTTGGTCTCGCCGCGATTTGTATGTGGGCATTTGTTATCTATAAGCGTGTGCCAATGCGCTTTTCCCGCCAAGATCACGGCTTTTTTATCCTCTTAGCGCTATGTAATTTTGGTGCCAACTATCTCTTCTTATATTGGGCTCAGGCACATCTAACGTCAGCGATGGCATCAATTGCGTTTTCATTATTATTGGTCGTTAATATTGTCAATACTAAGTTATTTTTTGCCAAACCTATTGCAAAACGAATTTACTTTGGTGCGTCATTGGGCACGCTTGGGATAGTCAGCTTGTTTTGGCACGATTTGGTCGCATTTGATTTGCAAAGCGAGGCCTTCTTGGGATTATCATTAGCTTTATTAGGAACAGTGGTCGCATCACTCGGAAATATGGTGAGCGTACGCAATTCCAATCAGCAAATTGATGTTATGGCGGGAAATGCTTGGGGCATGCTTTACAGCGCTGTCATGTTAGCAACCTATGTCGCCTTGAGTGAACATCAGTTTATCAACCAAGCGCCGGCATCATATTGGTGGTCTCTGATTTACCTCAGCGTGTTTGGCACCGTTATTGCCTTTGGTTGTTATTTCTCACTACTCAAGAATATTGGGCCTGAGAAAGCGAGTTATTTGATAGTGTTATTTCCTTTTGTTGCCGTGGCATTGAGTACCTTATTTGAAGGCTTTGAGTGGCAGCAAAACACCTTTATTGGGTTTATTTTGGTCATCCTAGGTAATGCGATTGTACTCACACCTTTAGATCGCATCTACGCTTGGCTGTCCATTCGGTCCCCAGTTAAAAGTTGAAGTCTTACCAATGCTTTAGCTTCTTACTTTCCAGCGCCATTTTATAATGGCGCTTTTTTTATGCACAGCGCCCGGCGGCGACAGGTTATCGTTGCAGGCGTGCACCCAACAATCTCACCATCCGCCTCAATGTCATACCCCTCTTGTGCGATAAAAAGCTCAGTAATGCGGCTGTGATGCACATTTCTCGTGCCCATATGACGTTTCAGCAGCATATTGACAAATAATATCACTCGCTGCCAATGCGTTTGCGGCGTAAACCACAGCAGCTCTAACTGACCGTCATCAAGACAAGCCATTGGGGCGGGAGTTAACCCTGCCCCAAAGTGTTTGCCATTCGCAAGTAACAACATCATACCCTGCTCTGGCCATTTTTTGCTGCGATAGCGAATGAGCTTGGCAGTAAACAGCGACATTAGTCCCGCATAGGTATAGCTCAACTTTCCCAAGCGTTTGGTTTGTCCTAGGTTATTCATCACATGCGCGTTAAAGCCAATCCCAGCAACATTGACAAACCAGCGTCCGTCCACTTTACCCAAATCAATACTTGTAAACTTGTCTGAAAATACAGCTGCTCGCCACTGTACTTTGGAATAATTAAACTGCCGAGCAAAATCGTTGCCAGTACCCGCTGGCAGCAGCGCAAGCGTGTTATCCCGTTCAGCAATGGCATTGGCGACTAGGTGCAAAGTGCCATCTCCCCCAATCACCACCACGCTAGCTCCCGCCGTTGCGGCTTGAGCAATTGCCTCCCTATCTGCGACAAAGTTTCCAGTGGTATTAAACCAAGTTGCTGTCAACTGCTGTTGTTTTAATTGTTGCTTTAACCATGCAATTTGCGCTTTCCCCTCAGCACCCGCTAAAGGGTTGACTACCACCAGCATAAAACCCCTTAAATACAAAAACTCAACTTATATGAATAAAAAACCAAAACTAAAACCAAAAATAAAAAGCAAAAACCACAAGCACCTATAATACCTGGGGTAAAGCCTAGTTAAGACAATCACAA
>NZ_JAKEVK010000289.1:0-4397 GCF_022398435.1 Pseudoalteromonas sp. Isolate6
GTCTTATACCGACAACTTTTCAGGTGTAGCTAAAGTACTTTTTACAAACTCAATGGCAGCGCCTACATCAGCAAATAAAACTTGATCTAATGGCTCTGGCATACCTATTTCTTTGCGCATTTTTTCAATCTGGCTTTTCGCAATTGCCGACTTCAACACATACGCAGCACTAACACAGCCCAACTGCAAACAGCGCTTTGCTGTGTTTACCAGTAACTTATAGGCTTCTGGTGTCGCAGCTATGGCCTTTTCTGAATAACTCACGTAACCCCATGTCGAGGCGTGGATCTCAGCTCGACATTGCTCTAGCGCCCTAGAAAAATAATGGATCATAGACTCATTAATGTTTCCTTCGAAACAGGCAAAGAGGATATTTTGCTCGGTCCAGAGGGTTACTTTCCCGCACCGAGTTTGATAACTATATTTTGACATTAATCCTTATCCGGCTCCTTTCGAAGTGCGAATTATACATCAGTACGATAAGGTTAAAAAAGAGCAATTGCTACTTTTTTAACCTAAATTGTATCTAAAACTCATGGCTCAGCGAGCTGCCGTTTTGCTGCCTCAGATTCTTCTTTCAGGTAGTTATTAAACGACAACCCTAGAAACTGTGGCAAAGTTGCACTGACAGCCAAAGAAGACAGAGTTCCAATGAGAATGCCGCAACATAACGCCATGGCAAAGCTATTAAGCCCAGCACCGCCTAGCGACCATATCGCTAACACAGTAGTAAGCGTTGTCAAAGAGGTGATCAACGTGCGGCTCATTGAGTCCTTTATCGCTTGGTCTATGGTCTTGCCTACGGGACTGGTCTTCCACTGCTCTTCAAACAGCAACTCCCTAACCCTATCACCAATGACAATCGAATCGTTGAGTGAATAACCAATAATCGCTAGCAGCGCTGCAAGCACAGTTAAGTCAAACTCTACTTGCGTTATTGCAAACAAGCCAAGCGTTACAATCACATCATGGAAAAGCGCGATACTTGCGGAGACGGCCAAACGCCACTCAAATCTAAACGCCAAGTAAATCAATACACTAAGTAATGCGAATATGCCTGCAAGGCCACCTTGTTCGATTAACTCATTACCCACCTGCGCACCAAGATAACTGGCATCTAATACGCTTGCTTGCCATTGTGTTTCAAGTCCTTCTATCCACTGTTTGACGTGTGTTTCATCGGTGGACTGAGGGGTTTGGAAAACTCGCCAGCTACCATCGTTTTGTAGAGAGATTCGCGCATTTTGAACACCAAGCTCAGCTAGCTTGTTTTGCATTTCTGTTTGGCTCTTTTGCTCGGGTAAGTCGATAACCGTAACGTAACCGCCGGTAAAGTCTTGGCCTAATATAATGCCTTTTTGGGTGATGGCTATGAGACTTGCAAGGACAAGTAACAACCCTGAAATTAGCCCGACGAATCTTGCCTTTTGCGTTTTACTTGTCATTTTACTTTACGCCTTTACGTGATTTTGAATAAAGAGATTCTGATAACATACCGGAGACAACCACACCGGCGAAAATACTGGTTACTATGCCCAGCGCCAAAGTGATCGCGAACCCTTTTACTGGTCCATAGCCGATACCAAGCAGGATCAGAGCGGTTATCATCGTGGTTAAGTTAGCATCGATAATACTCGACATGGCTTGTTGATAACCTTGCTTTAATGCAGTAACCATCCCAATGCCTTTACGCCTTAATTCGCGAACTCGCTCAAAAATAATCACATTGGTGTCTACGGCCATACCAATAGTCAAAACTAGGCCCGCAATGCCGGGTAAGGTAAGCACAACACCAGGAAGCAGCGACATTAACCCAATTAGGCAAACTAGGTTTACCAATAATGAGGTAATGGCTACTGCGCCTAGCTTGCGATACCACACTGCCATAAACAGTAAAGTTAGGCTTAACCCTAATGCCAATGCTTTAAAGCCACTTTCAATATTTTTTTCACCTAATGAAGGACCAATGGTTTGCTCTTTAACTATGGTGATTGGTGCGTCAAGAGAACCCGCCCGCAACAATAATGCTAACTCCTGCGCGTGTTCCATTGACTGCATATTGGTAATACTAAATCGAGTATTTAATACTTGTTGAATAGTGGCGACTGAAATCACTTCTGTGTTGCGCTTAATCTCTCCTTTCGTATCCGCGTAATATTCACTGAATACAGTGGCCATTGGTTTACCAACATTGTTTCTAGAAAATCGATTTATCTTTTCACCACCTTGAGAGGATAAGAATAGCTGCACTAAAGGCTTTCCATATTCGTCTCTTCCTGCTGTTGCAGACTCAATTTCATCACCGCCAAAAATAGCAACTGGGTCGATAGAAACCAAAGCGCCAGATTTATCCTTTAATTTTTGACCACCCACTTCCTGTAATGCATGAAATGAAAGCTTTGCTGTTGCTCCGATAATACGCTTGGCTTGTTCCGGGTCTTGCACGCCAGGCAATTCAATTCGTATATAATTAGTGCCTTGACGTTGAGTAACCGCTTCTGTGATCCCGAGCTCCTCAATACGTGAACGTAAAGTAGACAGCGCTTGGGTCATTAACTGCTTATCGAACTCTACTTTTTTCGTTTCTGCAAAGCGGAAGTTAACTTTCGTTAAAGTGCCCTGTTTATGAGTTGTACTGGTAAACTGTGGATAAAGATCGCGCAGTGTCGCCGTAAGCGCAACTAGTTCGTTTTGTCCTTGCGCTTTTGCGATGACCTCAACCTGCTCACCACTGATAACTTGAGGAATAGATAGGTTCCGGTAACGATTTTTGATCCGTAAGCTATTGGCCTCATCTGCGAGTGACTGCAATTTATTTTCGGCCGCTTGTTCTGTGTCAACCTTGAGTACGAACAAGACGCCGCCGTCCAAGTCGAGTCCGAGCTTGATAGGTTTGAGTCCAGTACTTTCTAACCACTGTGGCATCGTTGAAGCACTAATTACCTTAACACTTAGCTTAGAGTGAGACTCTGCCATATACGCACGCGCCTCAGCGGTTAGCGTGCGGTTTTCAAGTTCAACTAAATAGCCACCTTGATGAGACTCGATTTGCTTGACTTTGAATCCCTCTCCTTCTAGCTGAGATTTAAGCTCAGGCAGCGACAGCGCCACAACCTCGTTACTACTTGCTTGAATTTGAATCAAATTCTTATTGGGATACAAGTTTGGTAGTGCACAAAGGATCAACAGGAACACAATAAGCGCTGTGAAAAAGCGTTTTGCACGCGCTGCGGTACCACGAGAGGTTGATATCCTCGCTGGTGAATTTATATCTTTCATATTTTTCTCATTATCTATCTGAGCGATACCTTTTTGCTAACGAATAGTGGTTATACAGACGTTAGAGTGGGTATCAAAAACTACTATTTGGGTGCTTTATTGGTAGTAGATAATGATTAAGAGGCGAAGCTTAGGCTGCCTTTGAAGGTTAGGTTTGCCGGTTTACAGTTATCGATAAAACCATTATTTGGCCGAGTATCACACATATACCAAGGCATGGGCTTAGGTCTATTGGTGTCATAGACAGAGGCCGGTACATATTTTTCTGCTGCGAGTTCAAATACAAGCGCATACTCGGCTTGTTGTTTAGGATGTAGAAAATAACTAGGGTGGCTAGTACGCTCGCGTTCCGGCAATAAGCCCTTTTCGTGATGCGTAGTTTCACCACTGAGCTTAATTGGGGTCGCAGGACGAGGTTTACTTGGTAACTGATTGGAGTCAGCGAGGCCCTTATGAGCGATGTTTTCGAAGCTCGTTATATGAGTATCAGAAGTATGGGATAAGTGATCATCAGGCGTCCCTGTCGCGCACGCAGCAGCTACCCATGATAACATGAGTAATGACATAACGGCGAAAAGGTTAGAACGCTTCATGAAAACTGATTAAACAACTTATTAGATAAAAACTGTAGATTGGGGCGATGGTAGCAAATTCAAGATAGGGGTATCAATTATAATGAATATGATAGGTATAAAAAAACCTCCGACTTGGGAGGTTTTTCTCGTCCAGCGAGTGGATTAAGGGTTTACTTGGTCTTTTAGGCCTTTACCTGCTTTGAACGAAGGAATGTTCGCAGCTGGGATTTGGATTTCAGCGCCAGTTTGTGGGTTACGACCAGTACGCGCAGCGCGCTCTTTTACTGTGAATGTGCCAAAACCAACTAAAGCAACAGAACCGCCATCTTTTAGTGTGTTAGTTACTGCGCCAGTAAACGCTTCTAAAGCACGAGTTGCCGCTGCTTTTGAAATCTCTGCGTCTGCCGCCATCTTTTCAACTAGTTGAGCTTTATTCATTATTAGATTCCTATAACTTTATAATTTGCCTAAGCAAAACCTATGTTTATGCATTTTGCGTTTATGTGCAACCCCCAAATTGCGAAATTCGCCGAAATATTTATT
>NZ_JAKEVK010000029.1:0-35886 GCF_022398435.1 Pseudoalteromonas sp. Isolate6
GGTCAGTAATGTGACCCAAGATAGTGCCAAATAGCAATTTATTTCGGTGGAATTTAATAAAACAATGTAAATATTCTTCTTCAATCTCTCCGCTTTACATCATCTCAAGTGTTAAAGCTAAACCCAATATGTAGTACCTTGTTGACCTATCACAGATCATTTATACTGGCTCGGTACAACGACAAAGATCATCCACTCTTCAAAAGAGCTGAAGAATGCGTATTCTAAGGAAAAGGAAATCATGGAAGACAAATCAAGTCGGCGTCCACTCAAGGTACGCTCAAGCACATATGCTCAGCGCGTCGCCAAATGGCTTAGCAATAAAAATATCACTCCTAACACTATTTCATTACTCAGCGTGCTGTTTGCAGCCTGCTCAGCAATCTCTCTTGTTTTGTTACCACTGTCTTCTGGACTACTCATTTGGCTTTTGCCTCTACTTGCTGCCATATGTATTCAATTTCGCTTATTGTGTAATCTGTTCGATGGTATGGTCGCCATGGAAGGTGAGAAAAGTACCGCATCTGGTGAACTGTTTAACGATATGCCAGACAGGTTTGCTGATGCTTTCATCATTGTTGCTGTGGGCTATGCAGTCCCTCAATTTAGTTACGCAATAGATATTGCTTGGTGTGCGGCAACGCTTGCAATTATGACCGCTTACGTCAGAACCTTAGCAACGAGTACAGGGGCTCCTGCCAATTTTTGTGGGCCTATGGCGAAACAACACCGAATGGCTTTACTTACATTTGCATGCCTTTTTACAACTATAGAGCCTCTATTCTGGCAACAAGGGGCTGTGTTATACACGTCATTACTTATTATTAGCGTCGGTTCATTCATCACGTTATTTAAACGAGCTATCCTTGCCTATCAATACCTTGAGGGCAAACACGATGTTTAACGTCCCTGATCATTCTTTGTATGCCATGGCGTTGGTAGGACTCATCTTAATCACCGCAACGCTTGCTTATTTAGTTATTAGCCGAATACAACGAGATACGGATCATCAAGAATTAAAACTCAGGATCCAATCTTGGTGGTGGATAATTGGCGCTTTTTTTGTCGTATTAGCCTCCAACATACATTTCGCACTTGCTTTTATTGGCTTTTTAAGTTTTCTCGCATTAAAAGAGTTTTTGTCCATTGTGCCAGGACGGCAAACCGATAGACGCGCTATTTTTTGGCTATATTTGAGTATCCCACTGCAATACTATTGGGTTGCAACTCAGTGGTATGGCATGTTTATTATCTTTATTCCTGTTTATATCTTTCTATTTATCCCTATTAGAATGGTGCTCATCGGTGATACAAAAGGATTCATAAAGTCAGCAGGGATCCTTAACTGGGCCGTCATGTTGTGTGTTTTCTCTATTAGTCACCTTGGCTACTTGTTAGTTTTGCCGGTCAAAAACAGTGAGGCGGGTGCCATTGGTCTGGTATTGTATTTACTGTTTACTACTCAATTTAACGACGTTTGCCAATACGTTTGGGGAAAGCTGCTTGGTAAGCATAAAATCATCCCAAAAGTGAGCCCCAACAAAACATGGCAAGGTTTTATTGGTGGCGCCTGTACTACTGCCACATTGTCTTGTTTTGTTGCCCCTGCACTCACGCCACTATCGACCTTACAAGGCGCAGGCGCAGGGGTCCTAATAGCTGTTACTGGTTTTTTTGGTGATTTAGTTATTTCAAGTGTTAAACGGGATTTACAAATTAAAGACACTGGGGTCATGCTCCCCGGCCATGGTGGCATTTTAGATAGGATGGACAGCCTACTCTACACTTCACCACTATTCTTCCATTACCTTTACTATCTGCACTATTAAACTATGCTTGCACGCGTTTTAAAGATACTGTTTTTTGGGATGATTATTAAGCCAGTAGTTTTAATTTTACTAGGGCTCAACGTTGTTAATCGCAATAAGCTACCAACACATGGGCCTGCTATCCTCGCGCCAAACCATAATAGCCATTTGGATACCCTAGTATTAATGAGCTTGTTTCCATTAAGGATGATACATAAGATACGCCCAGTAGCCGCTGCAGATTATTTTCTCGCCAACAGATATATCGCTTGGTTTGCACTCCATGTTATTGGGATCATTCCTCTAAATCGCAAGCAAGTTACACGCAAAACACAGCTCTTTGAACAATGCCATAAAGCGTTAAAGCAAGGTGAAATCTTGATTTTTTTTCCTGAAGGGTCTCGTGGTGAACCTGAAAAAATGACGCAGTTAAAGAAAGGTATTTTTCATCTCACTCGCGATTGTAAGCCAGTGCTCGTTTACCCCATTATGATGCATGGACTTGGCCGCTCTTTACCCAAAGGAGAAGCTTTATTTGTGCCATTTAATTGCGACGTCATTGTCGGCGAGCCACTTTCTTGCACAAGCCACGCGAGCGCACTAGTGCAAGAAATCGAACTACAATTTAACTCGATGCGATCACTTTGTTTAACATATCGGGTAGACGAAGAGTGATAAAACTCTCCTCTTGTAAGCCTAATATCCAAAAAACGGTTCGCTGCCGTACTCTCCTACTTTACTGTTATCTGCATAAATAGTGGACATTTTTCTTAGCTAATTAAACATCTCATCGGTTAATTCAAAAGGCTCCCAAGTCGCTTGTGCTGAACCAATTTCTTCTAAAATCCGCCCTTCCACGCCATCAAATGGAGCATTAGAGATCCACATTTTTAGCTCACCCTTTTCACCAAAACCAAAGATAATCTGAGGGACAAGATCTTCCTTTACCTCTCCCGTGTGGAAGGTAATACTAGGCAGGTTTTTTGCGATTTTGTATGCTTTATCACGTTGTACACTGAACTCAGCGTTGTAATGCCTTCCTTGTTTATAATCCCACCATTGTGCTTTCACTTTATGCGGGATTTCAGCTCCCCAAAACGTACTATTTGCATTAGCATTACCCCAACAACAACCTATTGAGCCTGCTGGTGGAGAAAACTTGTCGTCAAACACTAGCTTAACCATTAGGTCACTATTTTCATAGGCAGATACACCTATCCGCAACTTAACCAATTCTGTACTTGAAGAGCAGCTACAAAGCAGCATTACTGCCATTAAAACGGTATAGAGCTTATTGATCATCCTTTTCTCCAAATTGATTTATTTCCATTTTTATACGCTTTCCACACTTGCACCTGCGGTAGCGCTTTTGCATTATTGTAAAACATTTCCCTTTGTCCATTTTCAGTCACGTACTTTGCTTTTGTTTCCTCACCGTGAGCCAGTTTATCCGTAAATCCCGTAAACCGAGAACTAATATGAATATAATGCTCGTATAACTTCTGCCAAGCTTGGCTTGTTGGCCCAGCTTTAAGCGCTTTTGGTACCAAAGTTGCGACCTCGTTGCTAAGTTCATAGGGGTAGATACTTTGAAGACGCGCCATTTCTTTTAGCGGAACGCCATGTTGCACCGCCTCGTTATACATTTGGTGAAGTCCATAATGGGCAAGGGTATTATCTATTTTACGCCTCCAAACGGGCCGATATGTGGTGTAAATATCCTTGTCTCTTCCCGAGCGACTAGCGCCATATCTTAGTCTTTTAAAGCGATAGACCATATCTACGTCAATACCTGGCCACTGATATCTCTGTTCAATTGCTAATTTTGCCTGTTGTACTTTTGCTTCATGCTGTGGCTCACCTGGAATGCCACGAATGCGCTTTAAAGGATATTCAATATCAATACTGATAGGGGCATACCCGCCTCCAATATCAGAATGAACGCCTGGCAGATAATCTTCTTTATGGTTAGAAAACAAGCTACCATCTTTATTTTTTAATGAGCTTAGTGGGAATTTATCACGCCGCTCGTCCCAAGCCGTTAAGTGATACACAGCCCCTGCACTGGCTTGATTAAGATCGAGTCTAGCTGCCTTCTCTAACTCATCTTTAGCATACAGTTCACCATGATAATTATCCCCATCCCCTCCTATCGAAGCGACAGTATCGAAAATTCCAACAAAGCGAAATACCACCTCTTTATTCGCTAACTTAGTATCTTGCTTTACTCTCATTTCATTGATCAGATTAACAAACGCTCTTGCTGCCGCTGCGCCACGGCTGAATCCAAAGCAATCAAGTAAAATCGTGTTGCATAAGCTAATGGAGCTTTTACTCTTAACGAAAGTTTCGATTAAATCAATCGCCTCTATCAACCTTTCATCAAATGAGTAGGCAACGGCTAAATCAATTGTACTATTATCTTCTCCTGCCTTAGTGCCTACGCCTTCGACATAGTGTTTAAAATGAAATTTATCATCCATTTTATACAACTCATGGAGCTTAGCGATATTCGTCGGCTCTTTATCATCAAAGGGGTCCAAAATATCGTTGTATTTATTGTTGCCTGTACCATCAAAGAAGATCCCGATGCTCGGAGACTCGCTAATAAAATGTAGGTGTACATTGCCCTCGCCTGAAACATTGTGTTTAATCAGCTGCACTCCGCCCTCAGCGCCAATCTTAAGTGCTTTTACTTTTTCTATATCAAGTAAGTCAGCATATGGCACATTATTAAAAAGCACCTGCTCCGGCACCCCCAGGATTTTTGCTTTTAGGCTATAGCTGCCATCTTCACTCAACTTTCCGAATACGAGAGGCGTTTGCGTTGCCCCTTCAGAGGCTCTCGACAACGTGGGGGTATCAGCGCCTTGGATCACAAAACTCACCGCCAACTCCCCCTCCAGCGACACTAATATGCGCTTTTCAGCCACCTCGGGTGATTTATCGACGTTAATAGAGGCCAATACCTGATCGAAAGATGTTAATTGGTCTGATTGATATCCGCCAATGGGCTGATTAGGATCAATCCCACCATTGCTTGCAAAGGCGTTGTTTCTATTCTCGGCTTTGAAATAGGACTTGCGCTTGACGATGATGAGTTGCTCTCTAGAATCGGCAACGCTACCAGACTTTACACTTTGTAAGCCCTTTTTAGTCTTTATAAAAACGCGAGTAAACTCGTCACGCTTAACATGGCGCCAATTATGTCTTTGTCTCAATACTATCCAATCACTGGCATGAGGCTTTAGCTGCGTTCTAATTTCTGACGGTAAATGAGCTGTTGTGGTATGGGGTGGTAAAACTTCCAGCTCATCGATTTGTTGGTCAATCAACCAATTATGTTTCTCTTCAACTATTCTCATCCTTGTTCACCAAAGTTAGTTTTGCAAATCACCCTTTTGAATTAGAATAGACTAACATTTAACCACTAAATTAGTAAATAAAGCTTAACAATATCGTAAATAAAAAGTCTCTTGACGGTGCATTTTTAACGGCCAGACCTTTGCTATTTCGACTACAAAAGTAATCTGTGAGTTAGCCAAACTTTTTACATCATTTGTCACCCATAAATGTTAGGATCGCCGCAATTGTAAGTAATGAGTCAAATTTATGCTTTCGTGTAACAACATCACTATGCAGTTTGGTGCAAAACCACTGTTTGAGAATATTTCCGTTAAGTTTGGTGACGGCAACCGCTACGGCCTAATAGGTGCTAACGGCTGTGGTAAATCCACCTTTATGAAAATCCTAAGCAAAGAGCTTGAGCCAAGTGCAGGTAACGTAAACTACGATCCAAACGAGCGCATCGCTAAGCTAAATCAGGATCAATTTGCCTACGAGCAATATACGGTTGTAGACACGGTGATCATGGGTCATAAAGAGCTGTGGGAAATCAAGCAAGAACGCGATCGCATATACTCATTACCTGAAATGAGCGAAGAAGACGGCATGCGTGTTGCCGATCTTGAAACGCAATTTGCTGAAATGGATGGCTATTCCGCTGAAGCAAAAGCCGGTGAATTACTCCTCGGTGTTGGTATTCCAACCGAGCAGCATTATGGCCTAATGTCTGAGGTTGCTCCAGGCTGGAAACTACGTGTGCTGCTAGCACAGGTATTATTTGCAGAGCCAGATATCATGCTCCTAGACGAACCAACTAACAACTTGGATATCTACACTATCAAGTGGTTGGAAGACGTATTGAATCAACGTGATTGTACTATGATCATCATCTCTCACGACCGTCACTTCCTAAACTCAGTGTGTACACACATGGCGGACATCGACTATGGTGAACTGCGAATCTACTCTGGTAATTACGATGAGTACATGTTTGCGGCAACACAAGCTCGCGAGCGCCTGCTTTCAGATAACGCGAAGAAAAAGGCGCAAATTGCCGAGCTACAACAGTTTGTTTCGCGTTTCTCTGCAAACGCATCAAAAGCAAAACAAGCCACATCTCGTGCTAAGCAAATTGACAAAATTCAGCTGGAAGAAGTTAAAGCGTCAAGTCGTCAAAATCCATTTATTCGCTTTGAGCAAGAAAAACCACTATTTCGGAATGCCCTTGAGCTTGAGTCTTTATCACAAGGTTATGAAGAGACGTTATTCTCAAACTTAAACGCACTGGTTGAAGTTGGTGAAAAGGTCGCGATTATCGGTGAAAACGGCGTGGGTAAAACCACCCTCCTCAACACCCTAGCAGGCCGCCAAACACCACTGTCAGGTGCATATAAATGGTCAGAAAACGCCAACATTGGTTACTACGCGCAAGATCATGCTGACGAATTTGAAAAAGACCTCGACCTTTTCCAATGGATGGAGCAGTGGCAGCAACCAGGCGATGATGAGCAAGTTGTGCGCGGCTTCCTAGGCCGTATGCTGTTCTCTCAAAACGACATCAAAAAGTCAGTTAAGGTGATCTCAGGTGGTGAGCAAGGTCGTATGCTATTTGGTAAAATCATGATGCATAAGCCAAATATCCTACTAATGGACGAACCAACGAACCACATGGATATGGAATCAATTGAGTCTCTCAACTTGGCACTTGAACAATACGAAGGCACGTTATTCTTCGTATCGCACGATCGTCAGTTTGTTTCATCACTCGCGACGCGTATTTGGGAAATCAAAGACGGACAAATCATTGACTTCCAAGGTACCTATGACGAATACCTTGCGAAAAAAGCAGCCGAAGCGGTTTAATTTATCGCCAATCATATGCCTGCTTAACCACTGGGTAGGCATATCAAGTCAATGGCAAAATATTGTCCTTTAGTACCCAAATAAATAGTAGAAATTACCCGTTCATAAAGGCACCTAAGCGGTGTAATCTTATGTAATTAGTAAGTTCGGCATTTCGTTCTAACCTTATGGTGATAAAACCCTGTAAGGAAGCCGTCATGAAATATACTATTCCCGTCGTCGCCGTTTGCTTATTGTCCTGCTTTGCAGCACAAAGTGAAGACACCAGAACTCCCAACGATATAGACTACTCTATGTACTTTAATGCTGATATTCGCGATGCTGAATTTTGCGAGCTCACGTACAGCAAAACAAATAAAAAATATCAATATGGAAAAAATGTTACAAACCCTGCAATGACCTGCCCCGATGCATTTTCTTGGCAGTTATTCACCCAAGTTGTTAATGATAGATTTTGGTCAAACTGGGCAGAAGAAAGAGCTAATTGGCCCGAATACCCCTACCCGCTGTGTAGCGAGAGTGAATCTCCGGCAAAAAATAAATGCTGCACACCTGGCAGTGCAAGTAACAACAAAGAACACTGCCCAACCTTCCCTGCAAAACAATATGCTCGAACTCTCAAAAAGCTAAATCACTTTTCGGATAAAGAAGCGCAATCACTTCTTAGTGAACACTCAGAGTTAATACCAACAGGCCGACCCTCAGTGCTGTCAGCAATGAGAAACAAAAACCTAAAAGCGCATGGTGAAATCACAGGTACAAACATCTGTACACCTGCACAAGTTGAACATGTCAAACGAGTGCTGATCCCCAAGTCGGGTTATGAAAGTAAAGGCAGGATTATTCGGCAGATAAACTCTGAGGTGACTGTACGCAACTTACCTTTCCACGATTATTTATTCAGAAACAACTTATATAACGCTGATGGTGTGCTTGATGTATTCGAAAATAATAACAAGAATCAGCAGAAAAATGCACCATTTCATAGCCGTAATCAATCCGTCATGCAAGATACTACAGCGACTAAAGCAAAGCTATCGACTATCGATCTTCCCCCTGATGCCATCATGATAAAGAGCAACTGGTTATATCATGAATTTGCTACCGAGCTGGGCTACCCACAAGATACTAATCGTTATATATCCAAAACACTGAAAACATCCGTTTGCCTAGCCGAAGATAAAGACCCAACTTCATGTAATGCCAAAGAAAAACCAGAAAATTTCTGCGATATCGTTGGTAAACACTATCTTTTAGCATTTCATATTTCATCAAAAGACATCCCACAATGGGTTTGGACCACCTTTGAACATGTCGACAATTTTGGTCGGTGTGATTTCACAGGGTGTAATGATGCCTTCGGTTTTAATCGAAAAGCAGAATCAAAAGATGATGTAGGACTCAATTACGTCAGTCCAAAACAACGAAGCGATGAATTAAACTCTCCAAGTATTGTTTACAACAGAGATTTAAAATACGAAGCAGAAGAAATGAGCGCTTCTTTAAGAGCGCTTTTGAAGAATACCGGTATCGCCCAAGGTCAAAGTACGAGTGAACATGAACCGGATCCTGAAGATAGCGCTTGGAGTCACTTTAGGCTCAAAGGTTCTCAGGTCAACTTTACGGATCACATGGGACATTCAACCTTACTTGGCAACTCTATTACAGAAGGTGGTTTTATGCAGCAGTCTAGTTGTATTAGCTGCCATTCTAGAGCTGGGGTTCACAAGGTTATGAAAGAGATCACCGCAGATGGCGAAACAAAGCAAGTCAAGACCGCTGACTTTTTCAAACTTAGTGTGTTCGAGCGCCAGCTAAGTGACTTTGGCTACCAGCAAAGCGTTCACAATGTGCCTAAATCAGAGTGGTTCTATAATAACAACGACAAAGCGACGCTAGACGTATTGCAAACGGATTTTATTTGGGGGTTTTTGTTTGCAAGCCCTCTATGCACCTCTGAAAGTGGCGAAGAGTGTGACTGAAGTAAGTAACCAAAAGTAGCTCACAAACTTTAAACACTAATCGGGCCAACTTACAAACCGTATGTTGGCTCGTTTAGTCTACGAAAGCATATCCCACCTGCAGAAAACCAAAAATAGTGCAACTCATCACCATATAAAAAAGAACAAAAAATAGACAGAATTACAATTTTACTGTTAGGATTGTTCTCGCAAAAATTGGAATAATAAAAGGGTCGGCTATGGAACGTTTACAGAATATGTATTCGATAATGTTGCTGTCTAAGCTGAAAGCAAGCTTTCCAGAATCGTGTGATATCAATCATCACACTTTTTCACTCCCACATGCGGATCAACACCTACTCGAAGATGTTGTAACCACTCACCTCAATGAAGGGCTTATCCAAACGGATGGCCGTGATCAGTATAGTTTGACGACAAAAGCAATTGCTCTGTTTGGCGAAGATGAATAACTTAATAATAAAGAAATAAGCGCACCGAAGTGCGCTTCCAAGTTATTAACCTGAGATCAGGTTAACTAGGGACTGTGATGCTATTGTTAGCATCTGCAACCAAAGTGACTTGGTTACCTATGAAATCTACGTCTGAGACCGAAAATACCAGCCAGCAACATAAGGCTGGCAAACATTGAACCGCCAGATGAATCAGAGTCAGTTGAAGGCTTATCAGGCACTTGATCAATCAAGGTATTTGCTTTAGGGCTAAGACCCTGTGCTGATTTAGGGTCATCATCTAGAACCGTAATTGCGTTTATCGTCACAAAGTTAGCGGCACCTGGTTCACTATTATTATCCTTGCATTGTTCATCAGTAAAGTTAACTAATGGCACATTACCGCAGCGAGGAATTTTTTCTATCGCCTCTAATATTTCCATACCATTACCGGTAACCTCTCCAAACACCGTGTAGCCACCATTTTTGGCATCTAAAGTTTTGCTGTTGTCGACCAAGTTAAAAAACCATTGGCTAGTCGCACTGTCTGGCTTGTTTTCCAACTTTGCCATGGCAATCGTGCCCTTTACGTTTGACCACTCGGGCTCATTTTTTACGGCACCGTAAGTATTGATACCGTCGAGAGGGATATTACCTTCATACTTAAATCCGCCACCTTGTACAACAAAGTCGGGAATAACGCGGTGAATTACTGTATCAGAATAGCGTCCGTTATCTACGTATTTCAAAAAATTTTCCACGGTTTTCGGAGTACTTTCATCAAATAGATTGACCTGAAAGCTACCATGAGACGTTTGAAATTCAACAATCGTTGCATTAGCAGCAAAGCTCCCCAACAAAGTTGAAGCGAGCAATAGAGAGTTTAGCTTGAACATACTTTTCCACTTGGTTATTTTAATTCTCTTTGCAAACTAGAATAAAAATTTATTTATAAGTCGGCTAGCAATTCATTGTCAGTGGTAACAATTAAGAACATTTGCAGACTTAGATTTACAAAAACCGATTAAGAACCCGCCACACCTTGTGCAAGTTTTAGCCAAACAAGCGTTATTCACCGCATAACTCCTCGGAGTAGACGGTTTATACATGCAACACTTCGTCATTTTTTATATGATGCGCTCGATTATAATTCTAAATCCAGGACAACAAGTATATGAGTAATTCCTCTGAAGCAGCGATGGAGATGAATACCGTCGACAATGGGCGCTGGACACAACACGACACACATTGGGTATTAAGCTTATTTGGCACTGCGGTCGGAGCAGGTATTTTATTCTTGCCAATTAACATTGGTATTGGCGGCTTTTGGCCACTCGTTATCATGACCGTGCTTGCCTTCCCTATGACCTATTTAGCACACCGAGGATTAGCCCGGTTCGTCCTTTCATCAAAGCAAAAAAACGCTGATTTTACGGATGTAGTAGAAGAACATTTCGGCGCAGGTGCTGGCCGTTTAATTTCCTTACTTTACTTTTTCTCTATTTTCCCTATTTTGCTTATCTATGGTGTTGGTTTAACCAATACGGTTGACAGCTTTATCGTCAATCAGCTTGGCTTTGAGTCGCCATCTCGCATTTTACTCTCTGGTTTGCTCGTTGCCGGGATGATTGCCATCATGCTCGGTGGCGAAAAGCTGCTCCTGCGCGCTTTTGCTATTTTAGTTTACCCGTTGGTTGGGGTACTACTGTTTTTGTCACTCTAT
The DNA here is from genome assembly GCF_022398435.1 of Pseudoalteromonas sp. Isolate6. NCBI lineage: Bacteria > Pseudomonadati > Pseudomonadota > Gammaproteobacteria > Alteromonadales > Pseudoalteromonadaceae > Pseudoalteromonas > Pseudoalteromonas sp. Isolate6. The sequence continues at coordinate 11,150 of NZ_JAKEVK010000029.1, forward strand.
TTAGTGCCTAACTGGCAAATGCCAGTGGTAAGCACGCCTGATGTTGCGAGCTTAACCGAACTGCTTTGGCTATCCGTACCTATCGTAGTATTTTCATTTAGCCATGCAGCCGCCATTTCTAGCTTTGCCAACGTGCAGCGTCGTCACTACAAAAGCGAGGCAGTTCAAAAATCAGAAGCGATCCTTCGTACGACCTCTATTATGTTGATAGTGTTTGTTTTGCTATTCGTATTCTCCTGCGTATTCTCTTTAACACCAGAGCAAATGGAAGAAGCAAAATCAGCGAATGTGTCTGTTTTATCCTATTTAGCTAACGTATATAACAATCCGTTTATTGAAATGCTTGGCCCGCTTGTGGCATTTATCGCGATTACTTCATCTTTCCTAGGCCACTTCCTTGGTGCACGTGAAAGCTTTAACGGCCTTGCAACCAAGCAAACGAGCATGAGCTACAAACTTGCTGACAAGCTAGGCGTGGTATTTATGTTTGTTGCTATTTGGGTATGCGCCGTATTAAACCCAAGTATTTTGGACATGATGGGAGCTATCTCAGGCCCAATCATTGCGATGATCTTGTTTATCATGCCAACCATTGCCGTGTTTAAAGTACCGGCATTACAAAAGTATAAAAGCCACATTGGCACTTATTTTGTGCTATTCGTCGGCTTGCTGGCGGTTTCTGCATTACTGTATAACATGCTAGGCTAACAAAAAGGGAGGCATCGCCTCCCTCACCTCTCTATCTTTCTTATTACTTACCCTCATGATAGTTCACCTATATAGTACTAGTTTTCAGTGCATTGAATGAGCCACCACAGCCCAAAGACGGACTTTGACTTTGCTTGTCTTCGTGGCAGTTCAGACTAAATTATGGTAATTTTCAGTGTCTTAAATTGAACACTACGACCAAACGATGAATTTAGACTTTCCACCAGCAATTAACGAAGAAATCACAGCGCTAATCAATCAAGTGCATAACCTGCCTGTTCACGAGCAAACGCTGTTGAGTGTGCTGGCGGTCGTCTATAAACCAGTTTCAGCAATCAAGCTCAAACGCCTAGTTCAAACGCTCGTGGCAAAAGAGATCATCCCTGAAAATGACTTTGAACAAGGTGTAAGTCATAGCCAAATTATGAAGTGGCGCTCAGACGGGTTAGTGACTTTCAACGAAGATGGAGTGCAAATAAACCTAAAGCTCGCGACCAGTTTAAGCCATCGAGTCATGGCTGACGGCCAGTTTTTAGCAATCCTTAACACCGCAGAAGAGTTTATCCCTGTACTGAATGCTTATGAATGGGAACGCCAATTTGCTGATGAACAGCGACTCATTCGAGATTTTTTATTTATTAATCAACTGCCAAAAGCCCGCAACCATTTAGGACTGGCGAAAGACCCACAGGCGGTGTGTCATAAGACCAATCAAGTGCTATTACCACTATATTTTTATCCTTTTTCAGTTGAAGGATTTTCGGCGCTTGCTGATGACTTGCAATATCAAGCTTTTGCAACCTTGCTATATACCTTACTACAGGGTGGTCACAGCATCAGTTATGCACTTGAAATACTCGCACAAGTTCAAGCAAAGACACAAAGCCCGCTACTGACCTGTTTATTAGCAGAATATCAAATCTATACCCTGCAATTGGATAAGGCTCAGGCGTTGGTAGCCAATATCCAAACCGCTTATAGTGCACAAATCATGGCAAGCATTGCTTTTTTACAACAACACGACGACCTTATCGTTTGTTTTGAACAAGCACTAAAAGCCAAAGACAAAATCACCAAACGTAAAAAACAGTACCTAGGTAGAACACTGGGTTTGTTTCATAAATTGGCGTTATTGCAGCAAGCCAATAGCCATGATGCCGCATTATTTGACACCCTCTCTCAACAGCTTGAGTTTGAAAGCCAAGACAGCAAAGCACCTTATAACAACTTCTTTGCCAATAATGTACTGTTATACTGCGCAGAAAGCTTGTCGCAAAACAGTACCTACAGCAGCACCCATTTAAATTATTCAAGCCTGAAGAAATCCCATGTTTTTGACTATTACCTAGGTCGCTTGCTCGACTGCTTTGCACACTTTTGGTGTAATCAAAGTTTAGATGCCAAAGCGCTTGCCAGTCTCGACGACTGCATCGCAACGTTTGAGTGTCTCTCTTTACCTCTTTTTACCGGGCTTGCAAAGCAGTTGATGCTAGCGCAGCACGGTGAGCAATACCCACTTGCGTTTAATCCCGAACTTAATATTAGCCATCTCGTTGCCAAAAAGACGGCATGGGATTTGGCACTGGATAAGCTTATTGCGCTAAACCCGAACGCAAATACCAGCCAAGAAGTTGACGAGCAATTTCGCCTGATTTGGCAAATTAGGCAAGGTCGCTTTGATATTGAATTTTTAGCACGCGAGCAAAAACGAGGTAAAACAGGCTGGGGAAAAGGTAAGCCAATTTCCTGCAAACAACTGAAACAGCACCCCGAGAAATTTAGTTATATCAGCCAGTCTGATAAAAAGCTGATCGATGCCATCGCACCACAGTCAGGTTATGGCTACAATAGTCGTGCGGACTATGCCCTTGCTGGAATTCCCGCGTTAAAAGCCGCTATCGGCGCCACCAACCTATACCATGAAGACGACTTAAAACAAGCCATTACCATTGCCGAGAAATCTCCCGAATTACACATCCGTCAACATGGCGACGACCTGCTACTCTCTATTCCTAATTTACCTAGCTATTTTGGTCAACCGCAAACCTACTCATTTATTCAGCAAGCTGAACATCACTACGAGTTTATTGTGTTTAACCAATCACATATACAGGTCGCCGAGATTATTGGTGAATCCGGATTAACCGTCCCAGCCAGTGCAAAACAAAAGGTGCTGTCGAGTATTAAAGCCATTGCACCTTATCTTAACGTACAGTCTGATTTAGCTGATATAGATACAGGGCTGGATAGTATCGAGGCACAATCAGCGCTTGTTATTAACATTCAACCTTATCATCAAGGCCTCGATTTTCACTGCGTGGCTATGCCCTTTGGCGAAAAGGGACCGATTTTTCATCCCGGGCACGGTATTGCCACTGTCAGCGCCGAAATTGATGGTAAGCGCTTATCCACCACCCGAAACTTGTTACTTGAGCAGCAAAGATTGGATGAGTTAGATACGCACTGCCCGCTATTTTTGGAGATGACGGATAATCGTTTAAGTTTAGCCGAAATGGATGAAGCGCTAGAGGTACTGCAAGAACTTGAGCTGGTGATTAATCAAGAGCCTTGCCCTATGGCACTCAAGCTCAGATGGCCTAAAGGCAAAAAGGTTAAGCTCAGTAGCAAGCTCGAAAGCCAACATTTGCAACTTGCCATGAGCAAGAAAAATGAATGGTTCGACATGACCGGCGAGCTACAAGTAAGTAATGACCAAGTTATCGAACTTAAACAGCTTCTGAAAATGGTTGCCACTAGCAATGGCCGCTTTATTGTGCTGGACGGTGAGCAAGTACTCGCCCTTTCAAGTGAGTTAAAAGCGCAACTTGAACAGCTCAATAACGCGACCGAAGGCGGAAAATTTCACCCGCTAGCTGCGCCTTTAATTGCTGAAGCCACCACTGGAATGCGGATGAAAACCTTGCCGGCCTGGGAAGAGCAAAACGAAAAAATGCAGCAAGCCGTCGCATTGACTCCAACGCTTCCTTCAACATTACAAGCCGAGCTGCGCGACTACCAGCTGGCGGGATTTGACTGGGCTATGCGACTGGCCCATTGGGGTGCAGGTGCGTGTCTTGCCGATGATATGGGGTTGGGTAAAACCATCCAAGCGCTGGCGATAATATTGGCCCGAGCCAATGTCGGCCCGACGCTTGTCATCGCGCCGACGTCGGTCTGCTTCAACTGGCAACAAGAAATCCAAAAATTCGCTCCAACCTTGTCGGTGAAACTCTTTTCTGACTATCCACATTCTGATGCCAGAGCTGAGATGCTGGGCAACTTGCAACCATTGGACTGTGTGATATTAAGTTATGGCCTGCTACAGCGCGAAGTTGATATCTTAAAGCCTATCGCTTTTGAAACCATTGTCGCCGATGAAGCCCAAGCGCTAAAAAACCCTTTAGCAAAGCGTACTCAAGCCGCATGCGCGCTCAAAGGCAAGTTTAAGCTGATCACCACAGGGACCCCAATAGAAAATAACCTCACCGAGCTTTGGTCACTCTTTCGTTTTGTAAACCCAGGGTTGCTCGGTAATCTCAAACGCTTTAGCGAAAAGTTTTCCGCTCCCATTGAAAACGCCAATGAAGATAAACTAGCGGCACACCGTGCCCGTAAAGGACTCAAACACCTGATCCAGCCTTTTATTTTGCGCCGTATGAAGCATCAGGTATTAACCGAATTGCCACCTCGCACTGAGATCAATGTACCAATTCAATTGAGCCAAGAAGAACAAACTTTTTACGAAGCGCTGCGCCAAAACGCCATTGATGAAATTTCGCAGTCAACACAACAAGACAGTGCCAATGAACAACGCTTTAAAATGCTGGCAGCACTAACCCGCTTGCGCCAAGCCTGTTGTCATCCAAAACTGTTAATGGCAGAAAGTCAGATAACCAGCTCGAAATTAGCAGCATTGGATGAGCTTCTGACCGAGCTGCAAGAGAACAATCACAAGGCACTTATATTCAGTCAGTTTGTAGGCCACTTGCAACTTATCAAAGCTCGCTTGGAAAAACGCGGGATCCGGTTTCAGTATTTAGATGGCAGCACGCCAAGCAAAGCTCGTCAGCAGGCCGTGAATGCCTTTCAAAAAGGTGAAGGCGAGGTATTTTTAATTAGCCTCAAAGCCGGAGGCTCTGGCTTGAACCTTACCGCAGCAGATTACGTTATTCACATGGATCCTTGGTGGAATCCTGCGGTTGAAGAGCAAGCGTCAGACCGCGCACATAGAATGGGACAAACACGCCCCGTTACTATTTATCGCTTAATTGCCAAAGGCACGATTGAAGAACAAATTGTCGAGCTTCATCACCATAAAAAAGACCTTGCGGATCAATTGCTCGCGAACACCGATAAAGTGATGAAACTAGACGTAAACGATGTGCTATCCATGCTCAAGGAGACGCTATAACACAAATCTCTGGCGCACGATAAGGTAAATCTAACAGCGAAAAATAGTTTTGACCTAAGGCGATCCGGCGAAAGGCGTTGTCGTCAAGTTCGGCGAGAATTCGACTATTGATATCGACTTCTTCTAAATAATCGAAAAAGCGTTTATTTTTACTGGCGACGAAGTCACTGCCCGGTAAAAAGCGCTCAGCATGGGCATTAATAAATTCAACATACTGCCCCTGAATTTTCGGGTCGCTAAAATAATAGTCGTACAAAATTCGCCATGACAGATCGGCCTTTAGGTTTTTATATTGGGAGAATAACCGCTCCATGGTGCTTATGTGTAGCTCAGGATCAATTCGGCTTAACTCTTTTGAGACCCCCATGTGCATCCAAATAATATCGTTTTCTGGATAGCGCTTTAGCACTTCCTCAAGCAACGGTAAGTATTTAAGTGGCGCGCTGTTTTCGCCTAAATCAGCGTGCAGTGCAAGCGGAATACGCTTTGCTTTTAACACTGCCATAAACGGCTGCCACTTGGCGATAGTCTCTTTATCTACCGCTTGATGGCCGTTACCAAAATGCGCCGCTTTGACTAAATTCACTTCTCCCATCCAACGAAATAAGTCACCAAACTCATCTTCAAGTAGTGTCATTTTTGGCAAAATAGTCTCTGGTTTGTGTAAGTCAGCAAAGGTCATAGACAAGGTAATATGCACGTTATCTGCGCCATATTTAAGATAATTGCTCGCATTTTTAAAGTCATTTTGAATGCTGGGAGAAATCAACTGGCTGTAGCACCCACGCTCACCAAAGCAATCAGCCTTTCGCTCGTAAGTTTGACCAATGCCATAAACGTTGATAAACACCACTCCCGCACGCTCCGCCCAAGTAACGAGCTTATCAAACGGGACTGCATCTCCGCGAAATGGTTGAAAATGGTGGTGGGAATCAACGGCAAAAGAACTAGGCTGCGTCTTGCGGTCGTAACACTGGGTATTATCTACACTAAAAGTTGCCAACGTGCGCGTGCCAGTGGCCGACACACTTTGACAGCCTGCCAGTAAAGCGGCACAACTCATGGCAATAACATTTTGTTTTACATTCATTTTTATTATCTACCGAGTCTCCTTTACCAAGGTACTTTACCACGGATAATATCCTTGTACATGACCCAGTCACCCATCAAGCTATACAGCGGATATTGAAATGTCGCTGGCTTATTTTTCTCAAAAAAGAAATGTCCCACCCAAGCAAAACCATAACCCGCGATTGGCATTAACCATAATAAAGACCAATGTGTAAAAATCAGCGCAAAGAGCAAAATCAAAAGCACTAAGGTTGAGCCGATAAAGTGCAAACGACGGCAAGTTTTGTTTTTGTGCTCCGCAAGGTAATAAGGGTAAAACGATGCAAAAGAATTGAACTCTTTGTTATTATTTTTAGTCATGAGAGTATGCGATTCGTTATTCGGCTGTAATACTCAGCATAGTGCAAAGTATTTACGTTGAAAATAAAAAAGGAATGAGCGTGGCAACAGGCTCAAAAACAGTATGTTGAAACCCCTAATGATGATCACCGCTGCTATGCTGCTCCAAGCTTGCAACGACACCGCCCCAACCACCAAATCAGAGGAAACGATGAATGCACAGAGTAACATCCAATGCAGTGTAAGTAAGGGCTCTGACTCAGGTATGACCTACCCCGTTAATTTCACTTTTACCAACGCAGGCCATAATGATGAAAAGTTTCTAATTTGGCATACCCCTTTTGAAGGCTGGTGGAGCCAATTTTTAGAGGTGACACAAAATGGTAAGCAGCTTAATTATCAAGGACCCATGGCGAAACGACTCGCCCCCTCAGCCAATGAATTTATGACCCTAAATGCCGGGCAAAGTAAAAGCGTAGAGTTAGATTTAGCACTGGCTTATGAGATAAACACCGCGCAGCCTATTACCATCGCTTATCACAATCAGCTAAGCCATGCCAATGCATTAAAAGCATCATGTAGTGCGGTATTAGAATAAAACCGATATCAGCACCGTAGGTCGGCTCGTAGGTCGGCTTTTAAGCCGACAACTTAACCCAATAACCGACAACCCAACTAACCCATAACCAACTACAAAAAACCCCAACATCAAGGTCTTGAAATTTGGATCACGACTCGACGGTTCTTACCACGACCAATGGCATTGTCGTTGGTATCAATATGGCGCTTTTCGCCAAAGCCATCAGTCATAATTTTACTCTCTTCAACCCCTAAGTTCGCCATATAGGATTTAATCGCCTCGGCACGTCTCTTTGACAATCTCAGGTTGGTATCACGGCCACCGTAACTATCGCTATAAGCCGAAATATAAATTTGCTCAATTTTCGGATCATTTTTAAGATATTCGCCGATCATATCTAAACGTTTGCGTGACGACTTTGTCAGTTCACTGGAGTTTTTCTTGTAGTTCATCACTGTAAAAGCAATGTCTTCAAAGCTGTATGGTAGCAAATTATCGCGACACTGTAAGAACGCCCAATATGCCTGTTTAAAGTTCACTGACGACAAAGAAACTGAGATTTTATCTACGTCGTTGTGCCAATCTTTATAATAAAAAGTGGGAAAGTAGCCCTTTTCAAGCTCAGTCAGCAACTGCCACGCGACGTCATTTTCAAGTTCACCGTCAAATTTTTTCAGCAATTTCATTTGGCCGATACTTCTTGCCGGTTTGCCGGCTCGCCAAAGCGGAGGCACCGATTCAAGCCCTGCAAAATCGTAACTTTCAGGACGTACCATCATATCGAGGTTAAAGGTTAAATCTTTATTTTTACTGGCGTTACTTGAAAATATAGCTTCACCGTAATACGGAACTTCATGGTTAAGCGCACAGCTCAAACGATTGTTTTGGTCAACATTCCAATGTGATGAATCAGCTTCGGCAGCGTATTGCCGCATTGCAGCCTCGCTATTAAAGGCAATGGCGCATAACGATATACCAACCCAACCTACTGATTTATATAACTTGATCACCCCACACCTCACAACATCAACCATTAATCTACACGCACTCAACATGCTAAAAACTAGAGTTTGTCTCTACCAATTCGCGCTATTTAGAGTTAAGCAATAAATGTACCATACTAAGCGCTCACAAGCTGCTCGCTTCTTGTCGAGGTATCAGTATAATAGGCCGCTAAATTTCACAAACCAAGAAGATTATGTCTGATACCGAGCAAACGCTATTTTCAAAACGCTTTCGCGGCTTCTTTCCTGTAGTTATCGACGTGGAAACCGCTGGCTTTAATAAAGATACTGACGCCCTACTAGAAATTGCCGTTAGTATGTTAAAAATGGACGATGACGGGGTATTAAGCTTAGATCAGACAGTACACTTTCATGTTGCGCCTTTTGAAGGTGCAAATATTGAGCAAGCTGCGATTGAATTTAATGGCATTGATCCATTTTCACCACTCAGAGGCGCAGTTGCAGAAGATGAAGTGCTGAAAGAAATTTGCAAAGCTGTGCGTAAAGCTCAAAAAGCCGCAGGCTGCCAGCGCTCCGTTGTCGTTGCCCATAATGCCGCTTTTGATCACGGTTTTTTAAATGCAGCTATTGAGCGTAATAAGATAAAGCGCACACCTTTTCACCCATTTGTCAGCTTTGATACCACATCACTTGCAGGGCTTGCTCTAGGCCAAACGGTGCTTGCAAAAGCATGTCGTGCAGCGGGTATAGAGTTCGATAACAGTCAAGCACACAGCGCACTTTACGACACAGAGCGCACCGCAGAGCTCTTTTGCTACATAGTCAACAGGTGGCAAGCATTAGGTGGCTGGCCTTTACCTGAACCAGAGCCTGAAGTCGAGTCAACAACCGACACCGAATAATAAAAATGCCAGCAAATTCAGCTGGCATTTTTGTAAGTGTTCGTTTTACGCTATTTCTGCGGTTTTGGCAGTCGTAAACTGTTGCATGATTTTACCTTCATGTAGTTTAACGAAATTAGGCGGGTAAATTCGCGAAAACAGTTTAGTATCTTTCGCTATTTTCACTTCAGTCCCAGGATGCATCAACTCATTGACAGTGACTCGACTCAAGCGTGCTAAGCGATGTATTTTTTGCTGTATTAACCGGATATTACGCTGATTACGGCCATAATGTTTGTTGATCTGCGCTTCGCTATGCTGCAACTTGGCAAGATAGGCTTCTCGCTTTTGAGATAGCGGTGACGCCTGCGCTTTATTCATCGCACGCTTAATATCAATGATCTTGGAGGCTAGCATCTTTTCTAGCTCTACCAGCTCGCGGTGCTTCTCGTGCAAACTGTCCCAGTCTTGGGCTAATGAAATACGTGTTCTTGTGCCAGATGGCGCCCCAAGCTCACCCGTTTCTATACGCATGGCGTCCAAAACATTACCGCCAACCAATTTACCTCTTGGGGTCTCACCTTTGCCTACTTTTATTAAACGTTTGGAGGCTAAATCACAATGCAGAGCTTGACGTTCAATCAAAATGTCTTGCTCACTCTCAATGTGACAGTACTGCGCATAACCTAAAGAAACACTGCGCTTTGCTGTAATTGAGCACGAAAAAGGTTCACCTTCGATGCGTTTACGGCCAATCGTACCAAGCATAACCGTAACCGCACTGCCGCTTTCAAGAATAGCCGACTCCACAAAACCAATAACGGTAATATCTCCTGAAGCCTTAACGCGCATTCCATCTTTGATATCACCACTTACAATCACACTACCATCAAACTCAACATGCCCAGTCGTCACATCAATGTTTTCGTAGCACAGTACATCATCAACGCGCATACCACGAGGAACGGCTACCGGCACACCTTTTGAATCGGCAATAAGTAAGTTTTTGTCATTAGGGTCAAGCTTGGTGCCTTCTGACACCTCAAGTGGCGCATCTTTACCCGGTTTTGGCTCAATCACATCGCCAAACACGGTATAACCTGGCTCACCTTCAGTTGGCGGGACTTTTTTCATCAATGGGCTACCCGGTTTTACGGTGATGATAGCGCCTAAATTACGCATATCGACTTTGCCACCACTCGACTCTTGTGGGCTAAGCACTCTATCTTGTGCTGTCATACACAAACGCACAAAACGCGCGTCGCTACCATCTTTGGCACGTTGTCCATGTGCGACAATACCGCTGTAGGTGTGTCCAGAAGGGAGTTCTAACTGCTGACCAAGCAGATTATCGAGAGCTTTACCACTGACACCCTTTTTAATGCCAGCTTGTTTTAATGCTTGTTTGGCTTTGTTCATACAAACCAACTTACCGCCTCGGGCTGTGGTTACTCTCGCTTCGGCAAGCATATTACCTTCTTCAATACGCACAGAAATAGACGCATCGATAGCGCGAGCCACAATTAACGAGTCCTGCTCAGGTGCCTCACTTGCGGAAAATAATTGGCCTATATTGGCATGAATGATCTCAAAATCCGCATATGGCGACTCCTCAATCATCTCAATCAATTGAGACGAGCTCGCCGGAAATCCGGATTCCACTGGATGAGAGAGCAAGTAGACATAGCCCTCATCCTCATCAAAACGAAATAATGACATTCATCAACCCTGAAATATATGCACGATCTTATTGTTATGTTGTTATTTTTAATGCAGCGGGATCATTTGAGCATAACTTAGTCAAATTGTTAAGCTTAACATTACCTGAACCACTACAAATTTTAAATGAATGTAAATCGTTCTGCGCATTAAAAGTACAACTTATTATTTTCCTTAGATTTATCGGCTTTACAGTGCAAAGCTTTAGACAAACTTTAGGGTTTCGCGCTTAGTAGCGTCAAATTCATAACTAAGTATTACTCCGTTTTACACTTGCCGCTTTATAGGGTAGTTTTATCTTTTACGACGGACATAAATTTTAGGGACAGCCATGACAAAACACGTACACCTTAGTTTTATCGACACCAACTTTATCAACTCACTTACGCCTGTACTCGACCACAATATTGACTCAGATGAAATACTCTATTTAATAGAATCTCAACAACAACAAAATCTTGAAGATATTAAAAGAGTGTTGGGGCCAAGAGGGGTGAAAGTACATCATGCCCTTATCCCTACCAGCCGAGATAGCGACACCTTAATCGACAGCTTCCACCAACTCATTGACACCCTCATTAGCGAGCAGCCAGAAACCCAATTTGTGTTTAATGCCAGTTGTGGCGACCGCCAACACTTGCTCTCGATGTATGAGGTGATCCGCGCCTATCCAATTGAATGTTTTATCATTGAGCCCGAGCGCGACGAACTTCACTGGCTTGTACCAACAGAGCGCGCCAACACCATCCTTGCCGATAAATTAAAGATACGTGACTTTTTTAACCTCATCGATGGCGATATTACTGAAATTGCAAATGAGGGGGTTGTTGATATTCGCTATCGCCAGCTCTGTGCCAAATGGGCAACCAGTCAAACGGATTTTAGCCATGCCCTAGCCCAGCTCAACTATCTCGCTGCTAGCAGTGAAGATAATGAACTTATCAGTGAGCCTTTGAGTCGCAGCCAAATGAATAGCCCAGGTTTGCAAACACTCATTGACGATTTAGAAGATGCTAACATCGCTACAAGGCAAGACGACAAATTAAAATTTGCTAATGAAGGCGCTCGCTTTTTTGCCAACGGTGGCTGGCTAGAAGAATATGTGTACGCCATCCTCCTCAGCCTAAAAAAAGAACTCACCATTTTACAAGATGTCGCCCAAGGCGTTGCGATTAAACGTCGCGTGGGACAAGGCTATGTCAATAACGAGCTAGATATTGTAGCGCTCGCCAACAATAAGCTTCACCTCATTGAATGCAAAACCAAAAAGTTTAGTAAAGGGGAAGGCAATCAAGTGATTTATAAACTCGACTCACTCAGCGAGCTATTTGGTGGCGTACAAGCAAGGGGTCTACTAGTGAGCTATCAAGGTATTAGAACTTCGGAAAGACTACGCGCCAAAGCGCTAGAAATTGGCCTGATCTGCGAAGATGACCTTGGCCAACTAAAAGATAGACTACGCAACTGGTTGCGCGGAGCGTAAACACAAAAAGCAACATACCCAGCGTTTGTTGGCGCTGCGTTTATCACCCTTACAAACCCACAAAGCGGTAGCGAGTGCTCCGCTTTCTGTCGCCGTACAATAATCCACTTTTCTTTTAGCACAATCCTATAGACTTTAGAGCTGAGTTCGTCAGATATCAATGCCTCCAACTCCTTAAACAACGAAATAGCGCTTCAACCTTCATGGTTCATATCGGGATAAGTGACAAAGCACTCCTTGGTTAGAGGGTTTAAGTTTATTGAGCCACTTTTGGGCATACACCTTGCTGAAGTTGTTATACGTATTTCAGAAGGATTTGCTAAATGAAAGTTCAACACCAAGCAGTGCTATACAATCAGGCTCAGGTGCGACGCGCGCAATCAATCGAAAATGAAGCGAAGGGAAGCGTTTTGCCAGCATCAGAGGCAACAACTAGCCACATCAAAGAGGCACAATTCGACTTTACCCATATGACCAAGAAAGAACTGGCTGTGGCATCTAAAGCACTGTATGACGAAGGAATATTGGATTTAGGGCAACATGCTTCGCTTTCTTTACATTATTTTGTTGTTGAGCAAGGCCTAAATCGGGGGAGTGGAATTCCCTCTCCTGCCGATACTTCACGAGCCGAGAATGAAAAAATCGACGTTATCGCTATGCAAAAGGCCAAGTTAAGAGAGGCCCGTCGGAGTGGCCGATCAGAAACAGAAATTCAATTTTCTGAAAAGCTGCTCAAGACTTTAGAGAACTATCAATATGGTGGTAAGGGAAGATTCTTCGCAAGTGCCTAGTCGCACAAATAAAAAGCCAACCCGTTATACATATAATCAACGCTTACGGCCTTGTTCAGCAATCGGCGAGTAATTAATCAAACACGCCTCTGCTTCGTGAAATCATCAGCAAATGGCATGATAAGCCATTGTAATGACATTAATCCTATGTATAATGCGAGACATAGTTAGTTGTTAGATGTATAGACACTAACAGTACTGAATTTATTCAGGGGCTGATTAGGATTCGACGGGATTCAAGAAGCCTAAGGTGCATGTCGAGGTGCGGCTGGCCTCGTAAAAAAGCCGTATTTAAAGTAATCGCAAACGACGATAACTACGCTCTAGCGGCATAATAGCCCGCTAGCACTCCTCCATGATATTCTTGTGGATCTGGTTCTGGAGTGTCACCCTACACAAGATCGCTACGGAAACCCTGGCCGGGGTTGAAGGGCTAAAACTAAGCGGCCTCGCCTTTACTTATCGTGTTCGTCCGAGATTTAAAGGTTAACCAAAAGACGATACTAAACATGTAGGACCGAAGGTCGACGCTTTCCGGACGGGGGTTCAAATCCCCCCAGCTCCACCAAATTTTAGCGTTATAAATCAACCAGTTAGAGAGATTTTCTTTAACTGGTTTTTTTACGCCTGAAGCAAAGTGTCCACATCGTGACCACATTTGTTTTTTGAAAGTCCGCAATTTGTTCATCAGGGCGGTACATTGCCATAGTTCAAAAATATTTTTTCTGCGCGCATGGCAAGTTTTGTGAACAGGTAAAAACGGAGTGTGCTTGCGTTAACCATCAAGGGGCACGCCCCTTAATAATCCCCTTGGTTTTATTCCGCGAATAGGTTTTGTTTGGTGTGGCGGTTTAGGTGATCTTACGCATCTTGCCAGTTTTTAAGCTCCTTGCCATGTATGGGATGTGGTTAGGGTTCTCGGTTAGGAACTCGACCATTTGTCTGATTTCGACCTCTGACTGACAGGGAACCCAAAGCGTAACCTTGTTAAGCCCCCTATCCTTTTGCTTTTGTTCATACCGTTGATTACGTGTTTTCATGTGTCACCAGTGACGGGTTGTGTATGTTGAGGTTTGCAAACTATCACAGTGACGGCGCGAGGAGCTCGCGCCTGTCTCTGTGTTAGTTTGATTAAAATTGACGAAGGTAAATTTTTTGGCCGTTGTATGTCATCGTTGGCATGTTATCAATCAGGTTTACTCGATAACCTAACTGCTCCAAAAACGATGATGTTAGCGTGCGTGTTTTTGGTATATCGACACGGCTAGATTGTTCATTGCCCTCAGCATCTGATTTTGTGATCTGAATTGTTTCTGTCTCAGACGTAACGCAATTGAAAATGTGTTCAACCTCAATCAATGCTCCAGAACGTGTAACGTGATAACCCGTATATTCATAGGATTCACACATTTCCTGAATTGGATGTTTAACACTGAATTGCTGATACTGCATCGCTGTTTTAGTCGGTGTCGGATTGGCCTGAGCCACATTTTCGGCCACAGGTTTTTGATGTTCGGGTTTAGATTCATCAGGTGTTGGGAGCAAAACACTAAATAAATACCAAATGATGAAAAACAATAGGAAAAACGCAACTATCAAAATAATCAATTTAGGTGGCATTTTAAATTTAGCGGTATGCTCATCGGCAGACCAGTAAACACCGTAAAATGATGAATCCCGTTTTAATGATGATTTAACGCACTTCTCTAAATCCCCACGATAATCAGTATTAAATTGTTTATCGCGCTGGAATCTAGATATAACCGCCCCACTCATCGGCCTAAAATAATGCACATGTAAATTAGTACATTTCTGGATGACGTTATCTAAAAACGTATAGTGCTGAGTGACCAGATGTATATCTACGCCGCTATGTCGATGTTTCTGAAATTGCGTGTAATAGTGTGGCCGTTTGGCTGCATTGGACAATGGCGGAAAATAGTCCTGACACTCATCAAACACACTAACCGAGCCATTTGGCAGTTCATACCATCGTGTCGGGTCGTCCGTTTTAGTCCAGTGGTAATTCAGATATTTAATACCCTCTACCGTTGGTTCGTCAGACTCGGATAGGTATTCATTTAGCGCCGCCAAATTAGATTTTGGATAACAGCGACGACACCAACTAACAAATAAATCAATGGCTGATTTCTCGGTATATTTTGCATAATCAGGAGATAGCCACGGCACATCAGTAATATCAACCAGTCTATGTTCTGCATGGACTGATTTAATGATTTTCATATATTTATTATATTTTGGCGTTCCTGTTATGGACGGTAAATATAAACCATAAAAATATCCTTGAAATGAGTTACAGAAATCAAGGTCAAGCAAGAAGCATTTTATATTATTGTAGAATTTCTGCTTTTGTGTCACCGAGGAGTCATGACAAATTTCACGGATTGTATTGAGTGTTTTGCCTGCTCCTGGCGTGCCGGTTCTGAGGTAAATCATTGCTGACCCCCACGAACCGAGAGCTTAGTAATTTTTCCGCCTTGCAACCCTTTAAATGCAAACGCCGCTGCATAGCTACCGAGTAGAATACTGATAACCGTATCACCCTGAGCCAATATAATCACAGCTAACACCTCATTAGGTAACGCCGCTGCATTTTGTGATATGTACCCTGCTATTGAATCAATGCTAAATGATCCGATTTGATAGGTAACATAACCAAACCCTAATGACGTGAGCACTTTACCCACTAGACTCGGAATTAACGCCGCTAACGACATAAAAAACGCATGAATTAATGCTGGCATTTATAACGCTCCTGAAATAATACGGGCTGAATGGATCCACGCGCCCATGACGAGCAGATAACCAATTCCCTGTAGAAATGCGATGATGTTTGACCAATCGAAACAGATATTTTTGCCGCCAATAGTCCAACACTGAGTTGGTTCTAGCACTGCGCCAGATGGTAGCGTGCCGTTGTATTTTGATATGTACTCAGATAATGAAACCTGCTCGGTAGGAATTTCGCCATCAATACCAACGCACTCCTCTGGAGAACCTACGCAATCACCATTGCCGTCACCATCCCCGTCACCATCTCCCCCGCCATTATCATTATCACCACCACCATTGCCACCGCCAGTATCAATCCCCTCGATAGCCGAAACCACATCACCTAAACGGTTATATAATTGTTGTTGCGCCTGCCCATCTTTGCGTCCCTGAATGTATTGGGATAGTTCGAGTTGTGTTAACTGAGTGAGCAAACGCTGGTTTTCCGCATTGGCCTGTTTGAGCGCCTTGTTGTGCAGGTCTCGTAATTCGGATATCAAATCATTGGTTTGATTTTCAATTTCTGTTTGCACATTTTTTTGTTCACATGCCACATCACCCTCTGGGCAATCGGTTTTAGGTTTGTCGTTATCATTTGGGTTTGGGTCGGTTTCGTCAGGGTCAGATTTATTCCCATCATCAACGCCGCCACCGCCGCCAGTTGGGTCAGGCGGTGTAACAGAACCATCAGAGCAACTAATCAGCCTGACACCATTATCATCGGATGATGTTGAACAGTTATCTCGATTACCCTCATCAGCCAGTTTTTTATAGTCATAAGGTTTATCACCACAGGCAACGCCCAGTGATGTAGCCGTTGCGTAGGATTTTGAGGATATATTCTCGCTGCTGACGTTATACGCACACCCATCATTACAATATACGCCGCCGCCAGAATACGGGACACCCGCAGCAGGTGGAGAGTAGAGGGAACTAGACTGGCCAGCTGCATCGCATTGTTTAGGTAAACAACCAGCACTACCCAGCGCAGCAGAAGCCTTTGCAGAGTGGTAACCAGCAGGGCAATCAGGGTTTAATAGTTTGCCACACATAATATCATCTGGGTCGGACGACATTTGCACGGTTTTATCGTACTCTGGAAAATCCTTGTGTGGACATGAGGGGGATTGTTCATATGAATAGCCGACCTCGTAATAAAACCCACGCTCAACGTAGTTCCCACAAAATCCATTTTCCGACGGTATACTGGTACAGCAGTGGACAGGAAAATATGTCGTCACAATTTTAGAATCAGACGCGTTATGAGAATCATAAGTGACGGATTTTCCAGCTTTACATGCATAATTATTATTTCTAATGAAAACAGGCATGTATGCAGTAGCAGCGCTGGAACATGCAGCTGCATTATCACTCGAACCTCCACCAAATGAATTTTTACAATACTGAAACGTTAGCGACCCCTCGCCGTCCAGCTCAGGTGATTTTAGGTCATTCATATCAACGCCAACATGACTGGGGTGTGATGGAGGAGGTGGAATATCTGGCCGTTCATCAGCACTAACGCCAGACACAAAAAAGGCGCATACCAGCGCCGTTAAATTTCGCATAGTTGCGCCCTATAATTTAATCATTGAATAATATGTACAGTCCTAATAATGCGGACACAATTAGGACTGTATCCGCAGTGATAAACATGATTAGCTGAACGCCATGCCCTTCAACCACTTCCAACCCACTGCAACAAATGCAGCGGTTAGCATCGCCGCACCAATAGCAGCTGCACCCGTGCTGAAAAACGTTTGAAATGATTCAGCAGCCGCCGCCGCCTCGCCCTCAGCAAATGCCGCAGGTGATGATAATGTTGCTAATGCTACAGTTGAGACTAATGCGATTTTTTGTAATTTATTCATGTTGATTTCCTAATTCCAGACTAGTTTTCGTAGTCGTTTCCATCCCCAACACATCAATAGCGCTGGGATAATTACAGGAGCCAATTCATTTTGAAATTGCTCCCACGTTAGTGGTTGAGGCAGTGTGTTTTCAACAATCACCAACTCAACCGGACACTGGTTATTGACAGGTTCAGCGGGACATACAGCAATGTATTTGGCTGAAACCCCACTCATCGTTTACTAATTTCCGCATTAACAATATCTAATGCAGACATCGAAACAGCCCTATCATCCTCAAGTTGTTCTCGTCGCTCTAACTCAGGGTCATCGGCATAACTAATTGAATCGATGTCAATATTCTCAATATGGACAGACAACTCATGAATGCGAGATGTGAGCGCTAATTTGATTTCATTTAACTCAAAGGGATCTAATTTCATTTACTTACCCTGCTGTGTCGCAATAGAGTTCAAGCGGAAGCCTTTCCATTCCATTTGGCGTGCTACGTTTGCGCCCTCGTAATATTCAAGGTTAAGTAGTACAGGTTTTAAGCCCCACCCGTTCGGGTCGGATTGGAGTTTTTCTAGCTGCGAGAATGTGCCGTTAGCCATTTGGTCATTCGTCACTTTTACCGTCCAAATGCTTGCAGGGCTTTTGGTGTGAAATTTAAATTCAGCGGTTTCAGGCAATGGCGCGCCTTTGTCGTCCGTACGGTTAACACGTTGTAAGTCTGTGATTGCACCTTCAATACTGGCCATGGTTATTGCTCCTTTGAATAGTCTTCAATAAGTTGATGTTGTGACCGTAGTAGGTCGTTTAATCTGCTGTGTTGCATGTGAATTCCTTAGGGTTACAGTTAATGACACAAGTCCAAGGCGACTTCGTCGCTACCGACTACAGAAAGTGCCTCGTAATCCATAAACAAACACATGTTCTGATAGTCTTCGATTGCGCAGGATTCTAGGAACTGCATTTCTTCAACGCTTGGTTGTTCAAAGCGGCCATCGTCTACCCAGTTCCGGATAGATTCGGACACCCCGAGCATTATCTTGCGCTGTGATTGAATGTCTTTTTCGGTTAGTACTTGATTCGTACCGCGACGGGTAATCACCACAACCGAATCCCATGCAACGCCCAAAATGCGTTTAGCTGGCATATCGCCATATTTGGTGGTGAAGTACGGGCTATTAGATTCACTGCGGCTGATTTCTCCAGTGATTTGGTCAACGATGTCAGGGATTTGATAGTGAATGCGTACCGCTTGGTCTTTACGTTTAACCTGCACACCACCCATCGCAAGACAAAAAGCCGCCCAATCGGAAGCGTCGGCCGCAGCTCTTACTTTCTCAAGGGCGTAACGGGAAACCGTGCCTAAGTTTGTGTTCATAGAATTTGCAACCTCACATTTGCCGCTTTCACCCATGCCAAGGCGTCTAAGTTCGCGCCATGTGGTCACACTTGGGCCACCGATTTGCTGAAAACGTCTGATATTAAATGTGCTTGCCCATGTGGATGCGCGTTCAGCTGCATCAGCGGGCGCAATGGAAATCTTTCCCGCTTCAGAGCAAGTCACTTGATTGATGTGTTCACCGTTAACAGCTTTGGTGATGTATTTGGCGATATACCCCGCAGCACTGCCTTTTTTGGGGTCAATGCTGATTGCCTTAAAACGGGTTGATGATGTTCGGACTTCACTCGGTGTGTCTTCAAGTGCCAAAGACTTGAGGATTTTACGAGCCTTGATTGCTTGGCCTTTTTCCATGAACAGCAGCATGTGCCAGTGTGGACAGCCGTCATGATGAGGCTCTACAACACGGAAACCATAAGGGCGAATATCAGCCTTAGCGAACAATGCCCTTGCCCGTTTCCATAGGTCATTGAAATAGTCCTGCGCATCGTTCGGTGTTGAGCCGTTGTATTTGCGATTGGGAATACCGCTTGCGTGTACTGAGTGAAAACGACTTGGCGCGGTGATGGTGTAAAACTCTCCACGGTGGCCGAGTGTCTTTGAACACTCTTCAAAGCCACGAATGCGCACCATGAGTTCAGCGGCTAGCTGTTTGCCAGAAGTCGAACTTTTTGCAGCAACGTCTTTCAGTGATTCAAATTCATCAAAAGGATTGGCGTCATTTGGCACAACATACAAATCATTCATGATTGCGTCTGATTTGGCGTTGCGTTCGCGCTTGCTGCGGATGGTAAATTCGCTGACATAAGGCGATGACTTTTTGTGTACGGTACGCATATCACGGGCTAATTGCTCGATGACAAGCGCTTGTTTGGTACGTAAACGACGACGCCACCAAAGCGGGCAAGCCATGCGATTTAGTGCGCCTTTCAATTGATTCATTACGCCTTGGCGATAAGCTGAAGGAAGTTTCGAGCGCTCAGCAGGTGATAACGTGAAGTAGTCATCATCAAATGTAGGTGGCTCAATGCAGTACACACGGAAGTCAGCGCATAGTTTTTTATAGAGCTTGTAAGTTGGTTCACTGCACTTCAAGCGCAATTCGAATAAACGCGCCTTGTCTTCTGCGATTTCGCAAAGCTCATCATCAGAAACACTGAGATTAATACCACCTAAAGTAAGCACCCTGTCCGCCTCTAATAAGCGTTTGCGCGCTTCAGCGTAACCAAAGAATTTTTCAGTAACCAAATAACCATTGGCAAGCATGACAGCCAAGTTGCTATGGGTATGCAAAATCTCAGAACGCAATTGGTGACTATCGAGTTTTGATTCTGCTAGACGTTCTTTGTTCGGCAATTTAGCGCGAGCAAGGATAGCCGCAGCACTGCTATCAAGTCTGATATCAGCAACAGCATTTACCGCTGATTGTGCGGGGAATGTTTTTTCGAAAATCGTCAATTGGCGTTCGTTAAGCATGGCTAGCCCTACCCTTGAACTTGAAATTCTAAATTCGCGGCTTTGGCTGCCTCTGCATATAATGCAACCATGTTGATATATTTTTTGACACGAGCAGGGTTCTCGTGAGGTGCGCACGGCGGGGTGTATGTGGGTAAACGTCCATTTGCTACAGCATTAACCACATCCTTGACCTTTTGACCTTGCAGCCTAGCGTATTCGTCATACGTCAAAATAGGCGATGCGAGAGATAAAATTAATTGGTTACTCATGTTATATTCGTCTTTGTCTGTCTGAAACTAACGAAACGAAGCTTAAACCAACATATTTTGTTGGTCAACAACATAATATTGAGCATTCGTGTAAATTATGGTGTTTATATGAACGTATCATCTACTCATGTCTTTGAAAGAATTAAGCATTTGTACGATTTTAAAAACTTGACTGAGCTATCAAAATATTTTGGTAAGAATGGAAATTGGGCTGCGTCGATGAACAAAAACGACTCAATACCATATCCTCAATGTGTGCAAGCGGCAGCTGAAAAAGGAGTTAGTCTAGATTGGTTATTGTTTGGTAAAGACTCATACACGTTAAGTAAAAGTGCTGTTTTGAGTGAAATTCAAGATGGGATTTATGAGTCCGTTGAACTGGGGATTCTTGACGAGATCAGCACCGAGCAGCTAAAGGCTACATCAGCGCTGATTTTAAAGAAGTTAGAAAATATAACTCAGATTTCTGCTGAACAAATCAAAAATGAAAAGGCTGTCAGCTAGCCTTGTCTAAATCTGTTTTTACCGCACTAACTTCCCGAGTAGTAAAAGCTTGATACACCACTTTTGCTACCTCTTCTATCTTGTATGCACGTTTGGCATCAAATTGGTAAAGCTTTAAGCTGGCACTGATACAAGCTTTTTCTAACAGTGCATCTCTTTCTTGTCTTGCTTTTTGCTTATGCGATTTATCATTTAACTCAATAGCCGCTAGTACCTTAGAAGTTTGTGGGTCACATAAAACATAATCGAAATGTTTTGAAGATATGGCATTAAAAGACTTCTGCCATAGTGATCGGTCTCCGCTAACATCAGGTTTTAAAACATCAGCAACTCTAACCTTTGAAAAGATAACCGCCTTACTTCCAATCACTGAAACTAAAACGTGATAAAAGCTCAATTCGGCGGGAGACATTAACTCTGATATTTGCTTGTATTTAAAATAAGACTGCTTAGGTTCGTCGTTCTCGGTACTTCCCTTTTTAGAGCTTTTGGCCGCGAATACAACAAAGAGAGCCATAGCCAAAAAAAGTAAACCTATTAAAGTGTATTCTGTGATGAAGTTCATTTTACAATCCTTAGTGCCCTGTCAGGCTCGATATTTTCCTTTAGCAACCTCTGTTGATAGAGGTCAAACTTTATATCCCATAGACGCTTAGCCTCAACTCGCTTTTCTATGGGTAATAATTTTATAGCTTGGTACTCCGACAATAACAACATGGCAAGTTCGCCTAACGGCATATCTTGCTCGTCTTGTTCTTTTAATACGAAAAAGAAAATCAAAAATACTAATATAAAACAGAGCAATGCTAGCGGTAGCTCGATATACATTGACGAACCTTGATATTTGACCAGCTAAGAATAAAGTTTGTTGAGATTAAAACTGCTGTTGTATTTACAATAACGGTGTAAAAATCATAAAACCAATGTGTTTGATGACGATATACAAATGCTAAAAAGTGCATAGCTAAGTATGCCGACATATTGACTATCGACATTAGATAAGCGAGTTTAACTTCGCTTGCATGGCGTTCTTTAGTCATCGTATGAACAACGAATATTGCAAATACGGTAAACGCATCATAGATAAGCCAATTAAGATAATACGCATTAAGTGCAAAATATCGTCCCCCATCTTGTACAAGTTCACTCATGAAGAAGCTGGCCGAGTATGAGAGCGAGTAACAAACAGCTGCATACTTAATTGATAAATTCTTATCTTTAAAAAATGCCCACAAAGCAGCCGTGATCATTAAACAAAAAACTAAGGTGTCCATGGCCACTACCTGAGACCATGAACTGAGTAAATTAACTTCTAACATGGCAAACGTTTAACTATTAACCGTGCTAGTTTTAGTTACCTTTGCCGTTGCAGGCTCTTTTTCCGGTGGAACTACGACTGCACCACCATCACGGCCACCTGATATTTTTTGAAGTAAACTTAAAGGGATTGTTGATTTTTGGAATTGCATCGCTGTAACCTCCATTTGTTGCGATTCAGGGTATATTAATTTTTTGTAAAGTTTTGGTCAATGGAGTTTCGACGTATGACTATAAAAAAAGTGGCAAGTGGGTATAAAGTAGACATCAGGCCATGGGGAAGCGATGGCCGACGGATTCGAAAAGTATTTCCCACCCGAGGTGAAGCACAAAGATATTTAAACCACATGGTCGCTCAAGCTGAGGACAAACCTTGGAAGCAAGAAAAAACGGATCTAAGAAAGCTATCTGATATCGTAGCTACTTGGTACAAAATTCACGGCCAAACTTATACTGACCCGCAAAAAGCACTCAATAAATTAGAGATGATGTGCGAAGCATTCGGTAACCCAATTGCTCAATCATTCAGCTCAAAAACGTATGTTGATTGGCGTGGTAACCGAATGACAGGTGAAAAGGCTATTTCAGGTAAAACGGCCAATAATGACTTGGCACTTATCAAGGGTGTATTCAATAAGCTAATTGAAGTAGGTGAAATCAACTACCCGAATCCCCTAGCTGATGTTAAACCTTTTAGGCTACAGCAGACCGAGCTTGCTTTTTTAACTGAAGATGAAATACAAACCGTGCTTAACGAGCTTAAACGCTCGTCAAATCCGCACGTTTATATCGTGGCAAAAATTTGCTTAGCTACTGGATGCCGAATAAGTGAAGCATCTTCACTAAAAGGTTCTCAAGTGATCCACTCCGGTGGTAACTGCAAAATTATGTTTATGAAGACCAAAGGCAAGAAGAACCGTACTGTGCCAATCACTCAAGCACTCTATGATGAAATCCCTAAAAAATCAGGGCCACTATTTGCAGATTGCCGAAAGGCATTTGAACGAGCTATAAACAACACAGATATTATTCTACCAGCTGGTCAGTGCAGCCATGTGTTAAGACATACGTTCGCCAGTCACTTTATGATGAATGGAGGGAATATATTGGTATTACAACAAATACTAGGCCATGCGAAGATAGAGCAAACGATGGTTTACGCACACTTCGCACCTAGTCACTTGGAGGATGCTATTAGGTTTGGGCCAAAGCTTTAGTCATCTGAGGCTGGTACTCTATAAGCATTAACAGTAATTGGAGGAATCCCCATTCTACAACAACTAGACTGGATTATTTCTCTCCAGTAAGGCCAAAGATGAAAATAAACATAACCATCTCCGAAGTCATTTAAAGCGTCTTCGTCTAGTTCACAATGTGAAAAGTATTCAACGGAAAACTGAGCTTGAATCTCCAATATAGGTTCAATATCTTCTTGATCATCAAGTTTTTTATCTTCATCGGTTATACAACGAATGCCGATAGTATTGTAAAACTTATAAACGTAAAAATTTTCATCATTAACTTGAGCAAAACCTAATTTATCAAGGGTTTTTAGCTGTTGCTTGTTGTTTAGCAAGCCCTCAGTGATCTCTTCTGACTGATAACTATCACCAAGCGCTGCGTAAATATATCTAGTATTCACTTTGCGAACAACAAGTTTACTTACACATTTTTCAAGTTCAGGTTTCATCCGATGGCTTCTCGCATTTCAGAAAATGGAGCTGATGTCCAGCTACCGCGCTTCCCACTATCGATAACTTTCAAATGGAGCTTTGTAACATTAGCAATTTTTAGCTCATCTTTAACATCCGGTTCCCAAATTTTATTTATTTTTTGCAATGGGATTTTAACCTCTGGCTTAAAGCCTAACTCAAAACAGATGTCTGAGAAAGTTCCTAAGGTCATATTCCGAGAACCATTTAACATTTGTGTAATGCATGATTTTGACTTCCCAAGTCTCCTTGCTAATTCAGCCTTTGAAATATCTAGCTCCTCAAGTTTAACAAGCAAATCTTCAGTAACATTAAAGATTAACTCTTCTCGAGAAAAAGCTCGTCTTTCTGCCTTGCTGACATTAGGCTCTTCGGGGAAAAACATGTAACTCATATTCATTCCTCCTTACTCTTCCAGTTTCTATGCACTTTTTGTATATCTTTATCTTTCAATTTATCAAAATCTTTATATATG